>JAIBBR010000198.1 GCA_019694575.1 Myxococcaceae bacterium | reverse complement strand
CTGGCGCGGTTACCGTCGCATCCTCGAGGCCGATGAGCTCGCTGCCCGTCTGCACCCCGTCGTCGACTTTCCAGAGATGTGATCAATCATGAGCTTTCCAAAATTCCAAACTTCCGATTCGGGGGAAATGGCGGCGTAGGCACATCATTTCCCGATAAAGAACTCGATGCCACTAAGACTGCCCCTACGGCAACAGATACCCAGTCTGCAGCAGCTCCAGCAGCAACGCGCCCAACGCCAGCCGATAAATGACGAAACCATCGTGCTGTGATTCCGCTGCAGCCGAAGCACCCCGGCGATCGCGAGCAATGCTCGAGACGAACGACAGCAACATGACCACCACCAACGCTGCGTTCGACGGGCGGTCCGTCGCTTTCAGCAAATGCAGGAGCTCAGACACTCCAGGCCCAAAATTTCGGCCTACATTGAATCGCAGCTCCCTTCTACTCTCCAAAAACCCTCTTTGAATTTCTTGTTCTTTTTTTCTTCACCGACCGCTCGTCTGAGGGGTCAGATCACCATGCCCAACAAACTCAAAGTGCTCATTTCGTTGCAGGTCATTTCGGCTTTCTTGAACCTCATTCTCACCAAGTGGATCGCGGCCGGCGTCGGCATTGCCCTGCTCATCGGCCTCGTCAAAGGCCATGAAGGCGTGCGCACGATTCTCATCGGCCTCAACTTTATTGGCCTCGCGGTAATGGTGTTCATGGGCATCGCCACCTTCAGCGCCATTGGCCACACCGTCGGCCAGATCGCCTTCGGAGTCGCGATGCTCGGCGTCGCCCACACCAGCTTCTCTATCTGGTGCCTGCAACAGCCCGATGTGCAGGACTGGATGTACAAGAAGAGCCTGCCCGAAGGCCTGCGCGACCTGTAACAAACCTCGCAAGCCCGCCGCGAAATCACGTAGCTTCGCGCCCCACCTTGCGCCGCATGCTGTTCATCACCCTGGGCACTCTCGCTTTTGGCTATCTCGCCATCTTGGGCCTGCTCTTCAGCATGCAGCGGCAGATGCTCTTTCCCCGCCCTGAAAAAGGCCGGCCGTTCGAGTACCCCCAGGCGAGCATCGTCACCATTCCCGCCACTGTCGAGTGCCCGTACGAAGGCAAAGCGCTGTACCTGAAAGCGCCTCCTGGCGGCCGCACCCTGGTGCACTTTCACGGCAACGGAGAACAGCTGGCCGACGTCACCGACATCGCTCAGGGCCGCGGCATGGGGTTCTTCGCTCCGGAATACCCGGGCTATGGCTTCCTCCTCACAGCACGCTCCCTCGCAAGACGCGCTCTTCGCCGCCGCAGAAGCCGCCTTGCGGCACCTGACGAAAGAGCAATGCTCGAGACAAACGACAGCAACGTGACCACTACCAACGCTGCGTTCGACGGGCGGTCCGTCGCTTTCAGCAAATGCAGGAGCTCAGACACTCCAGGCCCAAAATTTCGGCCTACATTGAATCGCAGCTCCCTTCTACTCTCCAAAAACCCTCATTGAATTTCTTGTTCTTCGGGTACGGTTTTTTCGCTTCAAAGCCCAGGCGCTGAACTGAAGCGTCGCCGTCACTTTTTTGCGCACAGCCGGGCGCGCTCACCGGCGGTGGCGTCTGCTTACGGTGACGAAAGGCCTTGTGCACTCGAGCCAAGCTGCGCAAAAAGGCCAACAGCCTCGCACGCCCAGTATTCGGCGAGCGCCCCTGAGGCCCCCGCGTACGGCCGTGTGACGCAGCGACCCCTGTCTTCGTCGCCGTTCGCGGTGAAGCACTTGAAGGGCCCATGCTCAAACAGGCGCTGTCAGCAATTCACGTACCCGTGCGGGCCCACTCGCACCTTCGCGCAAAATTTGCGCTCCGTGCCAACCGCGTTGTCGGCCACGCACAAGCTGCGCATGGCTTGGTATGGGCCCGCGCTTGAAGTGCCCGGCCCACTTCGTGCTTTCTCGTACTTTCGATTGCGCAGCCCGAAAGGTGAACCATGAAAGCAAGTGGTGTGATGACCAAAGAAGTGCGTTGGGCCTCCTCTGACATGACGCTCCAAGAAGCGTACGGGGTGATGAGTGAGCTCAACATCAGGCACCTGCCAATCATCGAACGCGGCCGGCTGTGCGGCATTGTCTCTGATCGCGATCTGCTGCTGCGGGCCACCCGTACCGACGACGGAGACCTGGTGCTCTCACCGCTGGTGGTGGGCGACGTGATGAGCGTGAACCCGGTGACCTGCCGCGGCGACGACTCAGTGGCCACCGTGGCCCACCTGATGATTAAGCATGGCATCGACTGCGTTCCGGTGACTGATGTCGGCGAAGAATTGAAGGGGCTCATCACCAGCCGCGACCTGGTGGCGCTGGTGGGCCTTCTCGACACCCTGCCCGAAAGCTAAAAGCGCCTTTCGCGCGCAATGAAAACCCAGCCACAACGGCCGCTTCGTACTCAAGTGTGGTGGTTTGCCTTCGGCTATTTCGGCACGTATGTGCCGTACGCCGCGCTGACCAAACTGATGACCAGCGGCCATGCGCCTTCAGGGGCGGCTTACAGCGGAGCGCGGCTGTTGCCTTGGTCAGTCACCGCGTCACTCGTGACGTCGGCTTTGTTTCTCGTCATCAGCGGCTGGTGGCGGGCGGCCCACCGTTGCGGGCGTCACCGCTGGCCGTGCCCTACCCGCGCCACCACGCTCTCGGCGCTCTGCGCGTCGGCCACCATTCTCACCACCACCTTGGGCTACAGCTTCGAGGGAACTTCGGTGCTGCTGACCATGCTCTTCATGCGCGGCGGCGTGTTGATTATCGCGCCCCTGGTCGACGCGGTGCACCGGCGGGCAATTCGCAACACGTCGTGGGGTGCGTTGGCATTGAGCGCCCTCGGCGTGCTCGCGGCCACCGGCGTGGCCACGCGCCTCGACATGGGTATGTGGGCGTGGCTCAACCTGGCCGTGTACTTGACGAGCTATTTCGTACGGCTGCACGTCATGAGCGGCCACGCCAAGAACGATGACCGGCAACAAACCAAAGCCTTCTTCGTCGAAGAGCAACTGGTGGCCACACCCGCCCTGCTCCTGGCGTTGGGGGCATGGTCTGCCTTTGGCGTAAGCTCCAGCGCGGCCGACATGCGCACCGGCTGGGTCTGGCCTTCGGGTCTCGACGGGCTGGCGGTCATCGCGATTGGCGTTTTCTCGCAAGGCACCGGCATTTTCGGCGCACTGGTGCTGTTGTACCCCAGTGAAAACTCGTACTCAGTGCCCATTAACCGCGCCTCGAGCCTGGTGGCGGGAGTGGCCGTGAGCGCGCTGCTGGCCGCCGCTGGTTTGGGCAAAACGCTCTCACCGGGCGAGCTGTGGGGCGCGGGCTGGGTGCTCTTGGCGATGGCGGTGCTCGCCTTTCGCCGCGACGAACCTGCGCCGCAGCGCTCCCTTGCGCCGCAGCGTCGGGCATGAAGCTCGAGGAGGCCGCTGACGTGGCCGTGCTGTTCAACAGCCATGCGCGCGGCGTTACGCCTGACACGGTGCGCCGCTTTCGCCAAGCCTTGCCTCAGGCGCAGGTGCGGGTGTGCGACGATCTCTCGCAGCAAGAACGGCACCTGGCCACTTTGATGAAAACGCCACCCCGCCTGTTGTTGTGCGGCGGAGGCGACGGTACGGCAACCCACGTGGTGAACACCTTGCGCCGCTTGACCGCGCACCCACCTGCGCTGGGCCTTTTGCGGCTCGGCACCGGCAACGCGTGGGCGCGCACCTTGGGCGCCCCCAAGGTGGCGAAACTCTTGCCGAGGCTGGGGCAACTCACTTTTCCTTTGCCGACGCGGCCCCACCGCCTGGTCGACGTCGAAGGCATTGCCTGCCCATTCGCCGGCGTGGGGTGGGACGCCGCGCTTCTCAATGACTACCAACACCAGCGCGATCTCGCCTCGGGCCGGCTCTTCACTTCGCCCTTCAGTCGCTGGTTACACACCGGGTTGCGCGGCTACGTCTACGCAGCGGGCCGCTTCACCGTGCCCCGCGAACTGGGCCGCAGCTTGTGGCACCTTGCGCTTCAAGGCACGCTGCACGCAGCCAACGCCGTGCTCTACCAAGGCCCTGTCAATGTGGCGGGGTTCAGCACCGTCGCCGAATATGGGTTTGGTCTGCGCGCTTTTCCCTTGGCGCCCGCTCACCCCCAGCAGGTGAATATTCGCGTGCTCCACGCACCACTGCAAACGACGCTGCGTCACTTGCCCGCGCTGTGGCGAGGCGCCGCCACCATGCGAGGGGTCAGTGACTTCTTCGTCACCCAAGCGCGGTGGGAGTTTTCACGGCCGGTGGCATTGCAGATCGCCGGAGACCCCACGGGGCTGCGCCAGTCACTCGAGGTTCAGCTCTCGCCCACCGCGGTTCAGGTCGTCGACTGGCACACCGTTCAGCGGTGATTTTTCATCACGCAAAGTTTGCGTCACCCGCCCGCCAGCCGCACCACATGCGCTGCCGTCGAGAAACCCGCATGTTCGCGCGCTTTTTTTTTCAAGCGTGACAGCGGCACGGCCGTTGCTCGGTGACCCTGACATGACCTGTGCAACGAGCGACTGGCGGCAACGCTACGCCGACAAAGTGATGACCGCCGAGCAAGCCGTGAAGCGGTTGCAACCAGGCCGCCGCATTCTCATTGGGTCTGGCGCCGCAGAGCCCATTTCACTGGTGCGGGCCATGGTAGAAAGCGCGCCCCAGCTCACCGACAACGACGTGGTGCACCTGCTGACACTGGGGCCCGCGCCCTATGTCGCCCCCAGCGAAGCAGCGCGCTTTCGCCACTGTGCTTTTTTTATCGGCGCCAACGTGCGCGAGGCGGTGTGGCAAGGGCGAGCCGACTTCATGCCGGTGTTTCTCTCTGAAATTCCCGAGCTGATTCGCAGCCGGAGGGTGCGGGTCGACGCCGCGCTGATACAGGTGAGCCCACCCGATGAGCACGGGTTCGTCAGCCTCGGCGTGTCGGTCGACATCGTGCGCGCCGCGGTCGATTCAGCGGCGGTGGTGCTGGCCGAGGTGAACCCGAACATGCCTCGCACCTTCGGTGACGCTTTCATCGACGTGCGCCGCCTCGACGCTTTGGTGCCCGTCGACACACCGCTCCTCGAATTGAACGCCGAGGCCGGTGACGACGTCTCGCGCGAAATCGGTCGGCTGGTGGCCACGTTGGTGCCTGACGGCGCTACGCTGCAGCTGGGCATTGGCCGCATTCCCGATGCGGTGCTGGCGGCGCTCGAAGGCCACCATGACTTGGGCATTCACACCGAAATGCTCTCTGACGGAGTGATGCGGCTGTTTGACGCGCAGGTCATTACCGGCCGCAAGAAGACGCTGCTCCCGGGCAAAATGGTGACCTCGTTTTTGATGGGCAGCTCGGCGCTTTATCGCTGGGCACACCGACACCCCGCGCTCGAAATGCGGGCCAGTGACTTCACCAATGACCCTGCGGTGATCGCGCGAAACCACGCAATGATCGCCATCAATTCGGCGCTGGCCGTCGATCTCACGGGTCAAGTGGCGGCCGACACCGTGGGCGGGCGCTTCTTCTCGGGCATCGGCGGCCAGGTCGACTTCATTCGCGGTGCGGCCCGCAGCCCCGCCGGCAAACCGATTATCGCCCTGCCCTCGATGGCCAAGAAAGGCACGGTGAGCCGCATTCAAGCGGCCTTCGACGCAGGCGCCGGCGTGGTGACCAGCCGCGGAGACGTGCACTGCGTCGTCACCGAATATGGCATCGCCGACTTGTGGGGCAAAAGCGTACGTGAGCGCGCGCTGGCGTTGATATCAGTGGCGCACCCTGACGCCCGCGGTGAGCTGCTCAACGCCGCCAAGGCCCGCCACTACGTATTCGTTGATCAACCCGTGCCCCAGGGCCGTTACCTATGGGCTGAAGAACGCCATGTCACCACGCGCGATGGCGCCTCGCTGCTCGTGCGCCCGGCCCGGGTCACCGACGAAGCGGGGCTCCAACACCTGCTCTACAGTTGCTCGAATGACACGCTGTACCAACGTTTTCTGGGTCATCGGCGCACCCACCTCCGCGAAGAAATTCAGAGCCTGGCCGACTTGAGCGACGAGCGAAACATGGCCTTGGTGGTGTGCCCCGCTGGCTCTGAAGAGCTGGTGGCCATCGCCCGCTACGACGTCGACCCCGGCACCGGGCTGGCTGATCTCGCTTTTCTGGTGCGTGACGACTGGCAGCACCGCGGCGTGGGCACGGCCTTGATGCGCCGCATGCTCGAGCTGGCCTATGCGCGCGGCTTGCCGGGTTTCGCGCTCACCGTGTTGGAATGGAACGCCCCGATGCTGTCGTTAATTCGCGAAAGTGGCCTGAACCTCGAGAGCCATTCGAGAGACGGCGTCTATCAATTCATTGCCCGTTTTCCTTAAGGGTGCTGGCCGTTCTGCGCCTGCGCGCACCACGCCGTAATCGGTTGCGCGGGCCCGCAAACCGTTGCGCTGCGCAAGCCTTGCGCGAGGGTGCCTTCGCTCCCGGGCGTTTGCTTGGCACGGCGAATGCTCACTGCACCCAATATGAGCCGACTTCGCCTGCTCCTCACCGTCGTCATGATGCCGGCTTGCGCCACACCAGGCAGCGGCGCGGGTACCCAGCACGCACCCAGGTTGCCTGAGCCCGACTATTTGTTGCCCCTGGCGCGCAAGGTGCTGCACGAGCGTATGGAACGACACGGTCGCGACATGCCGCAGCTTTTGCTGTCGGTGGTGCTGTTGCAACGCGACGTGGCGGCCAGCACCGCGGCGCGAATTGCCAACGAGCCCCGCGTGTCGCGACCACCGCCGGCAGACGACTTTGCGCTCAACCGCGCGTTGCCCGAACGTTTCTTCGTGCTTCAAGAAGACTTGCGCCAACGCGCCAAAGCCGTCGCCGAGCTCACCCAAACCTGCGTGGCGTGCCACAGCGCTTATTTGAACCCCTAGAGCACCGAACAGGTTACCCGACCTACTGCGGCTGCCGATCCTCTCGCTGCGGCCTGCGGCCTCGTCAGTCCGCTCCTCGACGTGCCCAACGGCACGCCTCCGGGGCTCCTTCCTCGGGCGC
>JAIBBR010000050.1 GCA_019694575.1 Myxococcaceae bacterium | reverse complement strand
TGCGTGCGGCGAGAGACGAGAGACGCCGCGATGCGGATTATGGGCGCACCTAACGTAGCGAAGACGACACACTTAAGCGGCTCCCCAGCTCTGGCCGCACATTCCAAAGTGTCGTGAAGCCCGCGTGAAACAGGCGTAGTAAGCGGCTTTCTCACGATGAGCGTGTTCGCAATGGCCCTGGTGATAGCGGCAGCCCCCCTTGGTAACGAATTTCTTCGCGAGTACGCCCAGACGCGGCGCTACCTCGCGGGGCGGCCCAGTTCGGCCGTCTTCACGCCCGACGGCAAGACAGTGCTCTTTCTGCGCGCCCAAGCCACTGACCCGGGGCAGCTGCTCTATGCCTTCGATGTCGCCAGTGGGCAGACGCGCGAATTGCTCACGCCCGCCGCGCTGCTCAAAGGCGCGGCCGAGCAATTGTCGGTTGCAGAAAGAGCCCGGCTCGAGCGCATGCGGGTGAGCGCGCGGGGGTTCACGTCATTTGCGCTCTCGAAAGATGGCCAGCGCATTCTCGTCGCGCTCTCGGGCCGGTTGTACGTTGTCGAGCTGGCCAGCCAATTCGTCACCGAACTGAAAACCGGCGAAGGCGCGGCGATTGACCCCAAGTTCAGCCCCGATGGCCGTTCAGTTGGCTACGTGCGGGCCAACGACGTGTACGTGATTGCGCTTGCGAAGAACCGCGAGCAGCGCGTCACCCAAGGCGGCACCGATGAGAAGCCGAATGGTTTGGCCGAATTCGTGGCGCAAGAAGAAATGAGCCGCTTTTCGGGCTTCTGGTTTTCGCCCGACAGCCAGCAGGTGATTTACCAATCGTCGAACCACGCCGGCATGGAGCAGTTTTCAATCGCTGACCCGATGCACCCCGAAGCCCACGCAGAACAGTTTTATTACCCGCGCCCCGGCAAGCAGAACGTGCGGGTGGCGTTGTGGGTGAAGCCGGTGTCGGGCACCGGCAAGCCGCGGCAAGTGCAATGGGACGTCGAGAAGTTCCCCTACGTGGCGACGGTAAATTGGCCGTCGCAAGGGGCTCTGACGGTGTTGGTGCAAAACCGTGAGCAGACAATGCAAGAGCTGTTGCGCATCGACGCGGCCACCGGCCAGACGCAACGCTTGCTTGAGGAGCACGATGCGGCGTGGCTCAATTTGGACCAAGATTTTCCCCAGTGGCGTGCTGACGGCTCAGGCTTTTTCTGGTTGACCGAGCGCAACGGCGGCCCTGAAATCGAGCTGCGCAATGCTGACGGCTCGTTCAAAGAGACGTGGGTGAAGAAAGAAGCGGGCTTCGCCGAGTGGGTGGGCTTCGACAACGTCACTGGGCAAGTGTACTTCGCCGGTGGGCCCAACCCGACGCAGACCGAAGTGTGGCGACAAAAATGGGGCGCGGCGCCGATGCGTTTTCAACCGCAAGACAAAGACCCGGGCACCCAAACCGCCCAGCTTTCTGAAGACGGCAAGGCGCTGGTGATTGCCAAGACCAGCCGTCAGCACATGCCGAAGAGCACGGTGCACAAGAGCGACGGCACGGTGGTGGGCGAGCTGCCTTCAGTGGCGGTAGAGCCTTCGGTGAAATTGAACATGGAGATTCGCCAGGTCGGTGGCGAACCCGGTTTTTGGGCGGGCGTCGTGCGGCCGACGGGCGGAGTGAAGAGCGGCAGCAAGCTCCCGGTGATTTTGAATGTGTACGGTGGGCCGGGGCACCGCGAAGTGGTCGATTCGTTGCGCGAAAACCTGCTTTTGCAGTGGGTGGCTGATCAAGGCTACGTGGTCGTGAAGTTCGACGGGCGGGGTACACCGCGCCGTGGCCGCGACTGGGAACGCGCCATCAAGTACGACTTCGCGACGACGACGGTTGATGATCAAATAAACGCCCTCACCGCGCTGGCCAAAGAAGTACCCGAGATGGACATGAAGCGGGTCGGCGTCTACGGCTGGTCTTTCGGCGGCACGATGGCCAGCTTGCTCTCGTTCAAACGCTCTGACGTGGTGAAGGCCGCGGTGGCGGGAGCGCCGGTGACCGACTGGCTCGACTACGACACGCACTACACCGAGCGTTTCTTGGGGCTACCGCAAGCGCACCCTCACGCGTACGAAGTCAGCTCGCCGATGAGCTATGTGAAAGACGCCACGTCTGGGCTGCTGCTCATTCACGGCACCGGCGACGACAACGTGTACTTCGTGCACTCGTTGAAGCTCTCTGACGCCCTGTTTCGCGCCGGTAAGCCGCACCAGGTGCTGCCGCTGTCGAATTTCACGCACATGGTGCCTGAACCGTTGGTGCTCGAGCGCTTGTGGCAACGCATTGCCGGCTTCTTCAAGGAGAACCTTTAACCATGCCGCTGGAGCAAGCGTTCCTCGATGATTCTCCCTATGCCCCCGAAGGCATGTTGCTCGACGACATTGTCGAGGTCGACAAAGCGAAGTCGGTTGTCGTCGCGGCGATGACCGTGCACGAAGACATGCCGATTACGCGCACCCAGCGCGTACACCCGGTGCGGCACCCGCGGCATCTCTCGGGTGGCTTGATGGTGCACCTCACCGGCATTTTGGGCCTGGCGCATGCGTATTACGTGCTTGGGTTGCGCCACCAGCAGGGGTGGATTGGCTACGGCGCGCGCATTCACCACGCGCGGTTTCATGCGCTGGCCAAGCCGGGGGCGAAGCTGCTGCTCAAAGTCGCGGCCACGCACGTGCGGCCGGGCAACACCAAAGTGCTGGGGCGTTATTCTTTCGAGTTCAAAGAAGGCGACACTTTGGTTTACGAGGGCGACCAAACAGCCCTGTGGACCCGTGTAGAAGGCTGAAAGTGCCGCCGCCCTTGGCCTTTCTGCAACTCGGGGGTTAAGAGCAGTTGCATATGTCTCGCGCCCTTACCCCGCGTTGGGCCCTTCTTTTCGCCTTGGGAGCGTGCGGTGTGTGTGCGGCCGCCGAGCCGCTGACGTTGGAAAAAGCGCTCGAAGCGGTGGTGGAGCGCAATGAGCGCGCACGCATTGCCGACGCAGACAAAGAGGCCGCGGCCGGCCGGCTGAAGCAGGCCCGCGCGTTCTTCTTTCCCACCGTGTCGCTCAACGGCAATTACACCCGCCGCGCTTTCGAGAACACCCGCGACATCAACGGTACCCAGGTACCGCTGACGCAGATAAACGCGTTTTCGGCCACCGCCCAAATGAAGTGGACCCTGTTCGACGCCCGCGGCATTCCGCTTTATCGCGCCGCTTCGGCGAATTTGCGCGCGAGTGAGCATTTGAGCCGTGAAGACCACCGGCTGCTCGCCTTCGAAGCCGCCGATGCGTTTTTGCAAACCATCGCCGCCGACGCGTTGCTCAAAGCAGCCGAAAAGCACACAGAAGTCGCGCAACAAGCGTTGAAAGATGCGCAGGCCCGGCAAACTGCGGGCTTGGCCGGCACCAACGACGTCACGCTGGCGCAGCTCGAAGCGTCGACTGCCGAAGTCAACCGTACCGAAGCAGTAGGCCGCGCGACTTCAGCCCGCGTCAGCTTGGGTTACTTGCTCGACGTGCCCACGGCCAAAGTGCAGACGCTCACCGAGCCCGAGTCGCTTGTCACCACCGCCAACGCACAGCCCCTTGAAGTCGAAGCTGCCACAGTGGCCCAAGCCCAAGAGCACCGCTCCGACGTGTTGGCGCTCAAAGAATCAGCGGTGGCCGCAGGCCATGCTGCCGACGAGCCGTCAATGCGCTGGGTACCGTCGCTCAGCGCCACCGGGCAAGCGCGCGCGACCAATGAAACGGGCTTGGCCGGCCGGGCGCTCGACGGTTACTTGGGCTTCGATTTGACCTGGGTGCTCTTTGACGGCGGCGACCGTTACGGCGCCCGCGATGCCCTGCTGGCACAAGCGCGCGCGGCCACGTTGCAAGCGCGGTTGCGAGAACGAAAAGTCGCGGTCGATGTTGAGAATGCGCTGGTGGCGCTGCGCACCTCGCGGGCCGGCCTTTTGCAGGCCCGCATCGCCGAAGAGATTGCCACCCGCAACGCCACTGAAAGCGGGCTGCTTTATCGGCAAGGGCTCACCTCGGCGCTGCAGCTGGCTGACGCCTCGGCGCGGCAGTTCGAGGCCTCGGCGATACACGTGCAGAAGCGGTACGCCGTGGTGCTGGCGCTGCTCGACGTGCGGGCGGCACTGGGTTTAGACCCACTGGGGCGAGAGGTGACGCCATGAAGCGTTTGACGGTTTTGCTGGTGGCACTGGCGGCGGCGTGCTCGCAAAAGAGCAATTTCGATGCACCGGTGGCGCAGAAGAAGGCGCTCGCTTTTCCAGTCGAAGTGGCCCCTGTCGAGCTGCGCAAAGTCGAATACCAACTGGGCGCCGTGGGCTCGGTCGAGGCTTTCGAGACGTTGCAAATCACCGCGCGGGTGCCCGGTGCTGTCGACGCGGCACGCTTCACTGAAGGGCAAACGGTGAAAGCCGGTGACGTGCTGGTTGAAATCGACGCCCGCCGTTACGCGCTGGCGGTGAAAGCCGCCCAAGCGTCGATCGCCAAAGCCAAGGCGGCGTACGACGACACCGAAGCGGGCATGAAGCGGCGCGAAGCCGCGCAGGCCAAAGCGCCCGGGTTGTTGCCCGCTGAAGAGCTCGAGACTTTTCGCAACCGTTTCGCCACCGCCTCGGCCGACTTGGCGGCGGCCCAGGTGGCGCTCGAGCGAGCCCAGGTCGATTTGCGTGACGCGTACGTGAGGGCTCCCGCGGCAGGCGTGATTCAAACCCGCGCGGTGCAGACCGGCCAGTATGTACAAGTCGGTACGCCGCTCGCCACCATGGTGCGCAAAGACCCGCTGTTGGTGCGCTTCAAAGTGCCTGAAGACGACGCCAAGTCGCTTACCGTGGGGCAAAACCTGCAGTTCGTTTTGCGCGGCGAGCGCACGCCGATGTCGGCGCGTATCACCTTCGTGGCCGATTCAGCCGACCCCACCTCGCGCATGGTGGCGGTGACGGGCGAGGTGGCGAAAGAAGACGTGCTGCGCGCGCGGCCGGGTGCGTTTGCAGAAATCAACATTCCCGTGGGGGCGACCAAAGAGGCACCGGTCATTCCCCAGAGTGCGGTGCGGCCCTCAGAGCGTGGTTTTCTCGCGTACGTCATTGAAGGCGACACCGCCCACGAGCGGGTGTTGACGCTGGGCATGCGCACCGCCGACGGGTTGATTGAAGTGCGCGACGGTCTGCAAGCTGGCGCGCAAGTGGTGGTGCGCGGGGCAGAAGCGCTCAAAGAAGGCGCCAAGGTGACGGTCACACCCTGGCCTACCAACCAAGCCGAACCGGGCGCGGCTGGCACGGGCGGCATGCCGTGAGCCTGACTGAAATATGCATTCGCCGGCCAGTGCTCGCGTGGATGATGATGTTCGCCACCATTTTGTTCGGCCTGGTGGCTTTCAACCGCATTGGCATTAGCCAGTTTCCCGATGTCGATTTTCCCACCATCACCGTGGCGGTGACATGGGAAGGCGCGGCCCCCGAAATCATCGAGAACGACGTCGTCGAACCGCTCGAAGAAGCGGTGGTGCAGGTCGAAGGCATCAAGAGCCTCACCAGCACCTCGCGCCAGGGGTCGGCCAGCATCACCATTGAGCTCGACTTGAAGCGCAACGTCGACGCCGCTTTGCAAGACGTACAGACCAAGGTGGCGCAGGCGCAGCGGCGGTTGCCGCGCGACATCGACCCTCCGGTGGTGTCGAAAACCAACCCTGAAGACCAGCCCATTTTGTGGGTGGGCGTTTCGGGCCCGTACCCGCAAGCAGTGGTGAGCGACTACGCGCGCTACCGGGTGAAAGAAAAGCTGCAGACGGTGCCCGGCGTGGGCGAAATCAACATGGGCGGCTATTTGGAGCGCAACGTGCGCATTTGGCTGAATGCCGAATGGCTCGACGAGCACAAGGTGACCGCGGCCGACGTGGTCGACGCGTTGCAAAAACAGCACATTGAATTGCCCGGAGGTTTTCTCGAAGCCGGCAGCCGCGAAGTGTCGGTGCGCGTTTTGGGTGAAGCGGTCAACTTAGAGACGCTGCGGCAGCTGGTGATTCGCGAAGTCGACGGCGCGCCGGTGTACTTGAGCCAAGTCGCGCTGGTCGAAGACGGCTTCGAAGATCGTCGCCGCACCTCGCGCGTCATGGGGCAGCCGGCACAAGGGTTGGGCATCAAGAAGCTGCGGGGGTCTAACGCGGTCGAAGTGGCGAACCAGGTCAAAGCGGCTCTCGAAGAGCTGAAGAAAGATTTGCCCAAAGACATGCAGCTGGGCATCAACTTCGATTCGGCGCAATTCATTGAAGAGTCGGTGCACGAGGTTGAGTTTGAGCTGTTGCTCGCCGTGCTGCTCACCGCCCTGGTGTGCTGGATGTTCTTGGGTAGCCTCTCGAGCACACTCAACGTGGTGTTGGCGATACCGATGTCGCTCTTCGGCACCGTCGCGGTGATTTATTTCTTGGGCTTCACGCTCAACACCTTTTCGCTGCTCGGGCTTTCACTCGCGGTAGGCATCGTGGTCGACGATTCCATCATGGTGATGGAAAACATTTTTCGTCACGCCGAAATGGGTAAACCCAAAGAGAAAGCCGCCCGCGAAGGTACGGGTGAAATCACCTTTGCCGCGTTGGCCGCCACGGTCGCCGTGATCGCCATTTTCATTCCCGTGGTGTTCATGGAAGGGGTGATTGGCCGCTTCTTCTTGCAGTTTGGTGTCACGCTCTGCCTGGCGGTGATGTTCAGCTATGTCGAAGCGGTGACGTTGGCGCCAGCCCGGGCCGCGCAGTTGCTCAATGTGTCGCGCGAGCACCGTGGGCGGGTGGGCCGCTGGGTCGATGCTGCGTTTCATGCCCTGGAGCGGCGCTACGAGCGGGTGCTAAAAAAAGGTTTGGACCACGCGGGGTGGGTGCTCGCTTCGGCGGTGGTGATGACCGCGGGCGCGGTGCTGCTCTTCAAGCTGTTGCCGAACGAATTCGTGCCCTCGCAAGACCAGTCGCGCATGATGATTCGCTTTCAAACCGCGGTGGGCTCGAGCCTCGACGAGACCGACCAGCTGCTCAAGCGCGCCGAGACGTTCATTTTGAACCGGCCCGAGACCGAGCGGGCATATTTGGTGGTGGGCGGTTTCGGCGGCGCCAGCGTGAACGGCGGCATGCTCTTCTTGACGATGAAGCCGCCTGACCAGCGCAAGCTTACCCAGCAAGAATTCGCGCAGGTGCTGCGCAAAGAGCTGAACAGTTACCCGGGCGTGCGGGCTTTCGTGCAAGACCTCTCGCAGTCGGGCTTCACCGCCCAGCGCGGTTTTCCCATCGAGTTTTCGGTGCGCGGCAGCGACTGGGAAACGCTGGTGCAACAAGCCGAGGTGATGAAACAGAAAATGCTCGCCTCGGGCATGGTGGTCGATTTGGACTCTGACTACCAACTGGGCCAACCCGAGCTGCGCATCACGCCTGAACGTCAGCGCGCCTCAGACTTGGGCATCTCAATTGAAAATTTGGCCACCACCATCAACGTGATGGTGGGAGGCGTTCGCGCCGGCAAATACAACAGCAACGGGCGGCGGCTCGACATTCGGGTGCGCCTGCTCGCCAGCCAACGTTCAAGCCCTGAAGACGTGGGCCGGCTGAAGGTGCGCGCGCCCTCGGGCGAGCTGTTGCCCTTGGCCTCGCTCATAAAGCAAGAAGAGCGCCCGGCGCTGCAGGCGATAACCCGCCGCGACCGTGAACGTGCGATTTCGTTCTTCGCCAACCCCGCGCCCGGCAAGAGCCAAAACGAAGCGCTGGCCATGGTTGAACAGCTGTCGACTGAGTTGA
Organism: Myxococcaceae bacterium; assembly: GCA_019694575.1. Classification (GTDB taxonomy): domain Bacteria; phylum Myxococcota; class Myxococcia; order Myxococcales; family Myxococcaceae; genus JAIBBR01. Next base: position 26,529 of record JAIBBR010000050.1, on the reverse strand, counting down.
AGCCCGGTTACCGCGCGGTGCTGGGTGGGGCCTCGGTGGCTTTTCGCGAGTCTTTTCAAGGGCTGCTCATCGCGCTTGGGCTGGGCATTCTCGTCGCCTACATGGTGCTGGCGTCGCAGTTCAATTCGTTCTTGCACCCGGTGACGGTGCTCACCATTTTGCCGCTCTCAGTGGCCGGGGCCACGGTGGCGCTGCTCGTCAGCGGCAAATCGCTCAACATTTTCTCGATGATTGGCCTGCTGTTGTTGATGGGCATCGTGAAGAAGAATTCCATCATGCTGGTCGACTACGCCAGCCACCTGCGCGAAGCGGGAGCGTCGGCGTACGAGGCAATGCTCAAAGCAGGCCCCGTGCGGCTGCGGCCCATTCTGATGACGTCTATCGCCACGATGATGGCGGCGGTGCCCGCGGCGTTGGCGTTGGGCCCGGGCTCTGAACTGCGGCAACCCATGGCGGTGGCGGTAATTGGCGGTTTGGTGGTGTCAACGCTGCTCAGCTTGTTGGTGGTGCCGGCGTTCTACTTGCTCGCTGACGGCGCCAAGTCGAAGCTCGCTGGCCGCACCTCCCGTCGAGCCGCGGCAGTTGGTCGGTAATCGGTAGAGCACAGCCGTCAGGTTTGCTAGCCGTCGGGCGTGTTTCGAAAGGGCTTCTTGCTCAAATGGTCAGGCTGCGACGGTCGCTAAAAAAACACATTCGCAAGACGGAAGTACCGCCCAGGGCCCAACGACATGGGTGGAGCTATGGTGAAGCCATGCGCGCGGCGTTCATTGGGGTGTTGGCGGTGTCGTTCATCGCCTGTGAACAACGTGTGCAATTGTCGGGTGAGGCGTGCGACGCCCTTACCTGCAACGGCTGCTGCACCCCCCAAGGTTGCGTTTCCTCTGCCCTGCAAAGCGACACGCAGTGCGGCTCTTTGGGGAGCGACTGTATCCGCTGTTTGTCCGGCACTGCCTGCTCTGCCGGAAGCTGCCGCCCGTTGCCCACCTGTGGCAGTACCTGCGCCGGCTGCTGCGACGGTAGTACGTGCGTGCCATGGTCGCAGCAAAACCTATCGCGTTGTGGAAACAACGGTGCGGCCTGTGGGGCTTGTACCACCGGAACAACGTGTTCTTCTGGAGCCTGCCAGCCCGTCACCTCGCAGTGTGGCGTGTGCGCTGGCTGCTGTGACGGGCTCTTCGGCTGTAACTCGGGCACGGGAACCTTTACGTGCGGCAAAGGTGGCGAATTGTGCAAGCAATGCGGCCATCTCGAAAATTGCATCGATGGGCGCTGCGAAAAGTGTGGCCCTACCAACTGTGCCGGGTGCTGCTTCGGCGGCCAGTGCGTCGCAGGTGATGCAGACATCACCTGTGGTCACGGGGGAGCCACCTGCGAGAACTGCCCCTTCAGCACAAAGTGCACCGGAGGCAGTTGCCAGTGAATGCCGCGCTAATGTTTCTGGTGTTGGGCGCTGCGCAGCACCAGCTGAGCTTCACGGCCGAGCCGTCAGCGGGGTGCGGCACCCAAGACAACTTCGAGCGGGCGGTGGCCGAGCGGCTTGGTTTTTCGCCCTTCAACGCCGAAGGGCCACTGCGCATGTGGGTCAACTTTCGCAAAGAGAAGGCGCTGCGGGTGGCGGTGCTGAAAGTGACCGACGCGAAGGGAGAAGTAAAAGGCGAGCGCAGCCTCACCTCGACGGGAGAAGACTGCGGCGAATTGGTGTCGGCCACGGCGTTGGCCGCGGCGCTGGCGGTCGATCCCCTGTTGCTGACCAGGCCCGAGCTTCCCCAGCCCGACGCGGGAACAGAAAGAGACTTGCAGCCCGTGTTGCCGCCCCGGGCCCAAGTCCGCGCGCCAGTGACTTCGAGAGAGCCGATAGACGCGGGAACTCCTCCGCCTTTCTCGGTGGAGCGCCCTGCCTCGAGCCCGCGCACGGTGGTCAGCGTGGGCCCCGGCGCGGCGTTCAACCAAGTGCCGACGGTGATGTTGCAAGTGACGGGCGACGTAGCTTGGGAATGGCGATGGCTGAGCGCGGGCGCGCGGGTGAATTTCACCGCTCCTTCTTATTTAGGCCTAAGCCAAGGCAGCGTGGGCGTCTCGGTGGTGACCGTCGGCGGTTTGCTCTGCGTCGGCGCGCGGTGGGGAGCTTGCTTCACCACCCAATTGGGCGTGCTGAGCAGTTGGGCGGTCGATGTGCCCCAGGCCCGCTCGGCATACACCTTCACCGCGTCGCTCGGGTTGCAGCCTTACGTCGACATTGGGTTCGCCGAAGCGTGGCGGCTTCGCCTGCAGCTGGCGGCCCAAGCCCAGCCGACCACCACCGTGCTCTACGTGGGCGCCAACGAAGTGTGGAGAAGCCCAGCGTTGTCGTTTTTCGCATTGATCAGCATCGGCTACAGAGTGGCGGGGTACTAAGTCGAGAGCCTCGTGTGCTATCGGGGCAACTGCCCGTGGCAACCTTGAGCGCCCAAGACTTCAAGCGCATTTACGAAGCCGAGCTGGACTACGTCTGGAACTCGCTTCGCCGCCTGGGCGTGGCGTCCGCGCATTTGGAAGATTTGACGCACGACGTGTTCAGTGTGGCGTGGAAAAAACTCGCCCACTACGACGCCGCCCGGCCGATTCGCCCGTGGTTGTTCGGTATTGCCATGCGCCTTGCCTCTGACTTTCGGCAACTGGCGTGGCAATCTCGCGAAGTGGGCGCAGACGATGTCGATGCTGAAGACAGCGCTCCCACGTCTGACGAGTGGGTGGCCCGCCGGCAAGCCCAGGCGATGGTGAAGAAGGCGCTCGCGACGATGCCGATGGAGCGCCGCGCTGTATTTGTGATGCACGAGCTCGACGGCATCGCCATTCCCGAAGTGGCGCAAGTGTTAGACGTGCCGCTCAATACCGCGTACTCGCGTTTGCGCTTGGCGCGGCGCGATTTTGCCGAAGCGGTGGAGCAATTGAAGCAAGGGGGTACCCCTGCCATGTCGAAGGGCCGGTCTACCGCAGGAGCGGAGGGCGAGCATGCGGCCTGATGAGCTCGAGCCGATGCCGGGTGCTTTGCAGTCGCTGCTCGATGCCGAGCGCAGCGCCGGGGGCATGCCGAGCGCGGTGCGCAACCGTTTGCTCGAACGGTTGGGTACGGAAATTTTCGCCGGCGCGGTGGCGGGTACGGCGGTGGCCTCGGCCAGTACGGCCCAAGCGGCGGCTCCGACGGTGAGCGTGGCGACGGCTCCCGCAGCAGTCACGGCGGGGGCGGCTCCCGTGGCAGGTGTGACGAAGGCGGTGATGGTGAAGTGGTTGGTTGGCGTCGGCGTGGCGGCGTTGGCCACCGGCGGCGTGGTGGGAGTGGAAATTGGTGAGAACCTGTCGAACAACCGTTCGGTGAGCATCGAAGAACGCGCCGTGCCGGTACCGGTGGGGGCTCGTCCTCCCGCTCCAGTGGAAGTTGCGCCTTCCGCGGCCATCGCAGCGGCGCCCGAAAGAGCGGCTCCGGTGGTAAAACCCGTGGCTCCCCGCGTAGCGCCTTCCGCACCGGTGCAAGGTGACGCCTTGGGCATCGAACGCTCGTTGCTCGAGCAAGCCCGTACCGCGCTCTCGCGTGGCAACGCGGTCGATGCGTTGAGCGCTTTGAATCAGCACGAGAAAAAATTTCCCCGTGGGCAGATGGCTGAAGAACGCGCGGCAATGCAGGTGCTGACGTTGAAGGCTTTGGGCCGTTTCGACGAAGCGCGTCAGCGGGCTGAAGTGTTCCGTGCACAGTACCCGAAGGGTTTGTTTCGCGCTTCGGTCGATGCCGCGGTCAGCGATTTGTAGGGTGGTACGTTTCATCAGCGCGAATGCGAACCACAGCGACGAAGAGAAACGGCAGTGCGAGGATACCAGCCAGTTTGCAGTGGTCGCATCGACTCGGCGTAACCCACGTCGTGCACCATTTCGGCGGCGGCGCTCAAGAGCGCACTGGCACCTTGTTCGGGGTAATGAGACGGCCCGAGAGAGTTCCGAGAGGTTGGCTGAAGACATAGATGCGGTGCTGCGCCAATCACGAGACCTGACGTGTGCTTTTTTCTTTTCTATTTTCGCGGTCTGGGTTTTTTCTCGTCTGAGCGTCTGAGCGTCTGAGCGTCTGAGCGTCTGAGCGTCTGAGCGTCTGAGCGTCTGAGCGTCTGAGCGTCTGAGCGTCTGAGCGTCTGAGCGTCTGAGCGTCTGAGCGTCTGAGCGTCTAAAAGCGGCCACGCAAGTGCCCGTTCGGGGTACATCGTCCAGCCGCCTTCTCTGAACATCACGATCACGTCGAACGTAGCCACGGTGCCCCAGAAGCCGCTAACAGAGGCGCAATACCAAACCGACATTCCGCTTGGGTACCTGTGGCGTCGCAAGCCTGGCTCCAAAGGGGCGGTGAAGGTCGCCGTCAGTTTCTTTGGTTGCCGTGGTGCTCTTATGTCCGAATCGGCACAGCGAGGCTTTCGTTCATCGTTCAATTGACGAAGAATGGCTCACACTTCCAAGAATGAACGGAGAAACACGACTGCGAGCCGGCCGCACAGCTGCCCTGAGCAAACGCCGAGAAGGCTCCCAAGCCCCGCATTTCAACGTGGCTCGTCTCATTTAAGCCAACGCTCGAAATGACCGCTCTGCAGCCGAGGCGGCGTTTCTTCAAATGTCGAGCATTCAAATGTCGAGCAGCATGCGCTCGGGCGCTTCAATGCAGTCTTTCACCCGCACCAAGAACTGCACCGCTTCGCGGCCATCGATGAGCCGGTGATCGTAACTGAGCGCCAAGAACATCACCGGGCGCACCACGATTTGACCGTCACGCACCACCGGGCGGTCGACGATGTTGTGCATGCCCAAAATGCCGGTCTGCGGCGGGTTCAAAATCGGCGTCGAAAGCATCGAGCCGAAGATGCCTCCATTCGAAAGGGTGAAGGTACCGCCCTGCAAATCGTTAAGCGTCAACTTGTCGTTCTTCGCCTTGGTGCCAAGCTCGGCGATGGTTTTTTCCAAGTCGGCCATCGACATTGTGTCGGCGTCGCGCACCACCGGTACCACCAAGCCGCGCGAGCCCGACACCGCCACGCCAATGTCGTAATAGTGGTGGAACACCACGTCTTCACCGTCAATGCTGGCGTTCACCGCGGGAAAAGTCTTCAGCGCTTCAATCACCGCTTTGACGAAGAAGCCCATGAAGCCCAGCTTCACGCCGTGCTTGGTTTGAAATTTGTCGCCGTATTGTTTGCGCAGCGTCATCACCTCGCCCATGTCGACTTCATTGAAGGTGGTGAGAATGGCCGCGGTCGACTGTGCCTGCAGCAAGCGTTCAGCCACGCGTTTTCGCAGCGGCGTCATGCGCACGCGTTCTTCCCGTGCGCCAGCCACGGTAGAACGTGCCGCCACGGGAACAACCGGGCCCTGTGCCGCCCCAGCCGCACCTGCACGCACCACGTCGTCTTTCATTACCCGCCCGCCCGTGCCAGAACCCTGAATCTGACGGGTGTCGACGCCCATGCCCGCGGCGACGTTGCGCGCCACCGGAGTGGGTGAGGGCTGTTTTTGCTCCACGCCGTTGGAGGCGGGAGCAAACGCAGGCGCTACTTGAGTGGCCTGAGCCTGGGCGGCCGGCGGTTGAGACGCAGCAGGCTTGGCTACCGCACCGGCCTTTGCCGTGTCGATGGTACCGAGCAAATCGCCGATGCGCACCTTGGCTCCGGTGGGGAAGGCGATGTTGGAAAGCGCGCCCGCGCTGGGCGCCGCCACGTCGACCGTCACCTTGTCGGTCTCGAGCACCACCACCGGTTCATCGGCGGCGACGCTGTCACCCACGTTCTTGTTCCACTTGCCGACCACCGCTTCGGTAATCGACTCGCCCAACTGCGGCACTCTGAGCTCAGCTGACATGGTGTTTTATTTTCCTTTGGCAATGGCTTCGTCGACGAGCAGCTTTTGCTCGTACTCGTGGGCTTTGGGGTAGCCGGTGGCGGGGCTCGCACTCTCCACGCGCCCAACGTATTGCACCTTCGGCTTGGTGGCACTGTTGTGTGTCAAATGGAGCAGCGGTTCCAACATGTAGCGCCAGGCTCCGCTGTTTTTGGGCTCTTCTTGCACCCAGAACACTTCACGCAGCTTGGGGTACGCGTCGAGCGTGGCTTTGAGACCGTCTTCAGGCAACGGGTAGAGCTGCTCGACCCGCACAATGGCGATGCTGAAGTCTTTCGCCGCGTCGCGCGCTTTCACCAAGTCGAAGTACACCTTGCCGCTGCACAACAACAGGCGCTGCACATTGGCAGCTTCGACTTGCGGGTTGGTTTCGCTGATGATGCGCTTGTAACCGCCGCTGGTGAAGTCTGACCACGGCGCGGCAGCTTCGGCCAAGCGCAAAAGGCTCTTCGGCGTCATCACCACCAAGGGCTTGCGAATCGGCCGTAACACTTGCCGGCGCAAGAGGTGAAAAATCTGCGCTGAGTTGGTGGGGTAGCAGACCTGCACGTTGTCTTCGGCGGCCAGCTCTAAATAGCGCTCGAGGCGTGCACTCGAATGCTCAGGCCCCGCGCCTTCGTAACCATGGGGCAAAAGCAAGGTGAGGCCCGACAACCGCCGCCACTTGTCTTCGGCCGCGGCCATGAATTGATCAATTACCACCTGGGCGTTGTTGGCGAAGTCGCCGAACTGCGCTTCCCATGCGACGAGCGCGTCGGGGTAGTCCAAGCTGTAGCCGAACTCGAAACCCAAGCAGGCCATTTCAGACAGTGGGCTGTTGATGACCATCGCTCGGCCGTTGCCCGAGACGAACGGCGCCAAAGCAAAAGCGCGGTTGCCGGTCTTGGTATCGTGCAGCACCGCGTGCCGGTGAGCAAAAGTGCCGCGCTCGGTGTCTTGCCCAGTGAGCCGCAGCGAGGCTCCGCCTGCGAGCAAGCTGGCGTAGGCGAGCATTTCACCCGCGCCCCAGTCGATAGGCTCGTCGCCCGCGACCATTTTCTTGCGCTTGTCGAGCACCGACTGCACGCCCTTGTGCAGCGTAAAACCAGCGGGTGCGGTGGCCAGCACATCGAGCAGCTTTTTCAGTTCGGCAAGTGGCAGCCCGGTGGTGACTTGGGGCGTGTCTTTGTCGGCCGCACCCCGGTAATTAGACCACACGCCGAGCAGGTGACTGGGTTCAGTGAACTGGCTCTTGGTCGTGGCGCGGGTGTGGGCTTCGGCGTAGGCCTTCACCGCAGTAGCATGAATCGACTCGGCTTCGGCCTCGGTCAAGCGGCCCGAAGCCACCAGTTGCTGGTGGTAAATTTCACGCGGCGTTTTGTGCGCGCGAATCAGCTCGTACATTTTGGGCTGGGTGAAGGCCGGTTCGTCGCCTTCGTTGTGGCCATATTTGCGGTAACACACCAAGTCGATGACCACGTCGGCATGAAAGCGTTGGCGGTACTCGGTGGCCAGCCGCATGACGTGAACGCAGGCTTCGGCATCGTCGCCATTGACGTGAAATACCGGCGTGTCGAGCATTTGCGCCATCGCGGTGCAATAGAGCGGTGTGCGGCCTTGGTCGGCCAGCGTGGTGTACCCAAGCTGGTTGTTGATGACCACGTGCACCGTGCCGCCCGTGCTGTACGACTGCAGTTCAGCCAGGTTCAAAGTTTCGGCCACCAAGCCCTGCCCGCTGAACGCGGCGTCGCCGTGAATCACGAAGGGCACAATGGCGTGGCTGCCGCCTTCGCCCGCGCGGTCTTGCTTGGCGCGCACGCGGCCTTCGACCACGGGGTGCACCACGCCCAAGTGGCTGGGGTTGAAAGCGAGGGTTAAGTGAATTTTCTGCCCGCCGAGCGTGGTGAAATCGCTCGAGAAGCCCATGTGGTACTTCACGTCGCCGCGGTTCAAATAGCGGGTCGGGTCTTCAGGCCCGATGAATTCGCTGAAAATCTGGTCGGGCGATTTGCCCATCACGTTGGTGAGCACGTTCAAGCGGCCGCGGTGGGCCATGCCAATGACCACCTCGCGAATGCCCAGCGAACCGCCCAGTTCCAAAAACGCGTCCATCATCGGAATGAGGCTTTCCGCCCCTTCGATGGAAAAGCGCTTGGCGTATTTGAACTTGGTGTGAATGGTGGTTTCGAAAGCTTCGGCCTTGGCCAGCTTGTCGAGAATGCGGCGCTGCTCATCGAGAGAATACTCGGTGCGGTTTTCCGAGTGCTCCATGCGGCGCATCAGCCAGCGGCGCCGGTCGCTGTCCATCATTTGAATGTATTCAACGCCAATGTGGCGGGTGTACGTGTGCCGCAGCCGCGACATCACCTGGCGCACCGGAGCACGGGCTTCGTCGAACAACCCTTGGGGGTCGACCAGCACGTCGAGCTCGTTGTCGGTGAAGTGCGCGCGGCTCACCATGCCGATGTCGGCCACGTGCTCGAGCGCGAGGCGGGGCACACCGAGCGGGTCGAGCTGGGCCTGCAAATGGCCCCGAAGCCGAAAAGAGATGATGGTCTGGTCGACTTTGCCTTGCAGCCCGATGATGTCAGACGGCAGGCCGGGCCCTGGCGGCACAGGCGCGTAACCCATCGCGGCGGCGCCGTTTTTGGGGCGCCCATTCGCAAAAAGGGCTTTGACGTCGAGCCCGTCGGTGATGATGGGGCGGCCATCACGGCCGGTGGCACCGAACAATTGTGCCCAGCTGGGGTCGACGCTGCCCGGGTCTTTTAAGAACCGCTCATATTGGGCTTCGATGAAATCGATATTCGCGCCGGTCAAAAAGGTCTCAGAGGCATTCGACATGGCCCGCCCTTTCTATTACGTGCTTGGTCGGCTCTCTACGTATGCGTTCACTTTTTCTTCTCATGGTTCTGATGAGCAGCGCCGCCCACGCGGGTAAGCCCAATTTCAAGGCAGGCGGGGTCATCTTTGGCATTCAATATGGGTATGGCATCTGGTCGTTTGACCGGGAGCACCTTGCCAAGCAGGTAGGCGCGGTCAACGCTGACACCTTCATTGGTGACCTGCAAAACACCCACAATTTGGGAATTCGCTTTGGTTACAACGTGCTAGGGCATGCCTCGATTGAGGCGTCGGTTTCTGCGACAGGTTGGAACCTGACTGAAGCCACCCGCGGCGGAGGCGGCTTTGTCACCGGCTCCTTGGCCTGGCACCCGTTGGAACTGTTGTGGATGAAACGTGAAGAGCGGCCCATTCCGCTCGATATGAACGTCTACTTCGGCGCGGGGTGGGGCATTGTCGGGCAGCGCCGCGGCATGGACGGGTTGGTGTTTCAAACGGGTTTCAACGTCGAGTACTTCTTCGCCAAGTCGATTGGCGTGGGGCTCTACACCCGCGGCACCATTTTGAGCTGGTCTGAATTCTATTTGAACTACAACGAGCGGGTGGGCATTCACATGAACGAAGGTTCGGGTGGCTCTCACTGGCAGTTCGGCTTGTCGTTGCTGATGCGCTTCGAGGCTGATTAGCTCGTAGCCGCTGCTTTCACCGAGCGTGACATGCGCAGGCCGTGCTTTTTCATCAACCGGTAGAACGTGACGCGGTTGACGCCGGCTTTCTGAGCTGCCGTGTCGACTTTACCGCCGCACCCATCGAGCAATTCAGTCAAATAACGTCGTTCATGCGGAGCAAGCCACACCTCGCGCAAGGCCGCCAGCGACGTCTTTTCCGTGGTTGCAGCGGGAGTCGCCGTGGACATGGCTGGAGCAGGCTGTGATTCTCTCAACGGCCGAGGCAAGTCTTCCGCGCGCACTTCGCCGGTGGTGCTCATAATCACCGCGTGCTCGAGGGCATTTTTCAGCTCGCGCACATTGCCGGGAAAATCGTGCGCAAAAAGCACTGACATCGCCTCGCGGGTAATGCCCTTCACCGCCCGCTCGTACTTCTTCGCCGCCTGCTGCAAAAAGACCTGCGAGAGAATTTCTAAGTTGTCTTTGTACGTGCGCAGCGCGGGCAAATCGAGCGTCATCACGCCCACGCGGTAATAGAGATCGTCCCGAAATTTTCCCTGTCTCACCATTGCCGCCAAGTCGCGGTTGGTGGCGCAGATGTGGCGCACGTCGACGCGCTGCGGAAGCGCGTTGCTTCCCAGCGGAGTGACTTCTCCCTGCTCGATGGCGCGCAGCACTTTCGCTTGCAGCATTAAAGGCAGCTCTCCCAATTCATCGAGAAAAAGAGTGCCACCATCGGCTTTTTGAAATTCTCCCAGCTTGTCGAAGGTGGCGCCGGTAAACGCGCCCTTCACGTGGCCGAAGAGAACGCTCTCGAGCATGGTTTCAGGAATCGCCGCGCAGTTCACGGTGACGAACGCTTTGCCGCTGCGCTTGCTGTTGAAGACAATCGCGCGCGCCACCAAGTCTTTGCCGGTGCCGCTCTCGCCCTGCACCAGCACCGGAACGTCGGTGGAAGAAACTTGCTCGATGCGCCGCTCCACTTCGAGCCATTGGGGAGACAGCCCTTTGATGACGAAGGGGCGGCCCGAGGCGCGGGTGGCTCCGGCCAACTGCGCGCGGCGAAGAAATTGCGCCGAAGAGCCCGCCACTTCTTGCAGCGCTCCCATTTGTTCGGGCTGAAAAGCGTGCTTGCGCGGAGAAGAAACGGTCAGCACCCCAATGGGCCGGCCCTGCCAGGGAATCGGCACCGCGAGCACCGAGCCCACTTCTGAGAAGTAGTGCGCGTAATTCGTGTCGGCCGAAGTGTCGTTACACAGGTACGGTCGACCGGTTTCGAAGCAGGCGAAGGCAATGCCGTTCGGGCGCCCATCTTTGCGACGGCGAAGTACCGAGCCGGTGCCAGGCAGCGCCACTATCACGCCATTCACCCTGTGAAAGTCGACGGTGAGCGCCTTGAGCTTGGCGTCGTAGAGAAAGACGGCGCCATGGGTTGACCCGGTCACTTGGCAGGCGACTTCCACCAAGCGGCGAGCGACTTGCTCCATATCGGCTGAATGGAGCTCAGCAGCTGTATCAACCTGAAGAGACATTCATTTATATAAATAATATTTTTGTTGCATGATACGCAACATTTGAAATGAAGCGATAGAGTGTTTTTAGGTGCTTAGCGAGGCTTGGCCTTGGGCACGCGAGCTGCATCGAGGCGTCGCAAATAGGCGGAAACACTTTCAAAAGGGAAAAAACAAAGATGAACTTTTTGCGACTGACTCTTTCGGTTTTGGTGGTGGCGGCTCTTTCGGCGTGCGGCGTGGAAACCGACGCTGACGGGGTGGGCGCGGACGACGTGCTTTCGCAAGAAGAAGCGGCCCTCGCGGCGCAGGCGCGTTTTCAGACTTACGTCGACAGCCGGGGGCAGCACCGCTTCCAGTTGGTTGCGGGTAACGGTCAGAAGGTGCTCGGTTCTGAAGGTTACGTGTCAGAAGCTGGCATGAAGAACGGCATCGCCTCGGTGAAAAAAAACGGCAGCAACGAGAGTCGTTATCAGGTTCGCGAGACCAGCGACGGTGCGTGGTACTTCGTGCTCACCGCGGCGAACCACAAAGTCATCGGCGTGAGCGGCTACTACGTGAGCCAGGCCAACGCGGTGCGCGGCATCAACACGGTGCGTGGGTTGGTGAAGGTGGCCATCATCGATGAGCCGGCAGCCGGTGGCGCTCCCAAGTTCGAAGTCTTCAAGGGCGTCGACGCGCGCTACTACTTCAACCTCAAAGCGGCGAACGGCCAAGTCATGCTGCAGTCGCAGGCCTATACCTCTAAAGCGAGCGCGAACAACGGCGTGAGCTCGGTGCAGACCAACGGTGCCAATGTCTTCCGCTACCAGGTGCTCGAGGCCGCTGACGGCCGCGTGTACTTCGTGTTGCGCGCGGCGAATGGCGAAGTGATTGCGCGCAGTGCCTTGTTCGAGACCAGCACCGACGCCGGTGAAGCCATCGCCGACTTGGTTGAAATTCTGTCGGGGCAGATCGCCCGCTAGCGAAAGTCTATTATTGGCCTCATTCACGAGCGCGGACTCGCATTTCGATGCGGGCCCGCGCTTTGCTTTTCGCGGTGACGAGGAAAGGCTCTGTAGAGACGACGGCGGCGATTCGTGCGTCACGTTGCCTTCGCCGCTCTGTGCTCGGGCAGCTTGGTTCCCTTTCGCTGCCCCCTCGAGACCTCGACCGAGACGACTACCGCGACGCGTGCAGAAGCCCTCGTCCCATTAACGCCATCTGTCCGAACTTTACGGAGCGGTCAGCGCGGCATCGACCGCAGGCAGCAACATGCTGTCGGGAAAGCGCTGGCGAAACGCCTCTGCCTTTTTCAGTGCCTGGGCTTTTTCGCCGGCATTGACGAGCGCCTGCACCCAAAGACTCTCGCGCTCTTCCACCAACTGACCGGTGGAGAATTTTTCGGCGTGCGCTTGAAGTGTCTCGAGCGCTTTTCCCGTCTGCCGTTTCGCCAAGGCAGTGCGGGCGATTTCAATCAACGCGCGTTCGTCGGCCAATGAGACGTCGCGGGTGGAGCCGGCCATATCGGCCTGACGTTTGGTCTCTGTTTTCCGTGAAGGCGGTTCACTTTTCACAGGTTCACGCTGTTCTTGGGGGTCTGCCGCAGGAGGAGGTGGTGTTTCTGGGCGCGCAGGTGAAACGGGTGGTGGCGTTGCCTCGGCGATGACGGGAACCGGCTCTGGCGCAGTTGCGCGGCCTACGAGAATGCCTGAACCCACGCCCACCGTGAGCGCGGCGATGCTGATGGGAATTCCCCAGCTGCCCATCTTCGAAAGCGCTGCGCTGGTTTCGGCGCCCGGTGATGCCGAAGCGGAAGAGGCCTCGCCCCTTCTCGTGGGCACCGGCACTTCGAGACTGGCCTGAATGCGCGTCAGCAATTTCGCTTCGAAGCCAGCCGGCATTTCAGGCCGCGGCGCAGACTGGAGCAAGTCTGCGATGTCGCGTGGCAGCGGCTTCACGTTCGAATCTATCATCGCTCACCTCGCCGAAGCTGAATGCGGCGCACGGCCGCGGTGAATTCTTCTCGCCCGACGCGCAGCCGCGAGTACGTCGTCGCGACGGGGGTGCCCATGGCTTCGGCAATCTCAGCCGCGGGAATGCCTTCCAACTCGTACATCACGAAGACGGCGCGCCGGTCGGCGTCGAGCGAGGTCAGCGCCTCGTCAATCAACGCGCGGCGGTCGCGTTGGGCGAGTCGCTCATCTGCGTCTTCACCTTCATAGGCCACGTCTTCGCTCGGCACTTCGAGGCGTTCTCGCTGCGCAGACGGCCGGCGGCGGGCGTCGGCGACGACGCGGAAAGCGATACCGAGCAACCAGGGACGCACCGGGCGGCTTGGGTCATACGTGCTGCTGCGCCGCATTGCGGTGACGAAGACATCGTGCGCCAAGTCTTCGAGCTCGGTGTTTCGGCAGCCCAGTCGGTACAAAAAGCTGTACACGTACGGCAGCTCGGTGCCGTAGAGCTGGTTGATATCGAGCCCTTGCATCATGCGACGTATTGCAAGCCGAACGGCCCATTCATCATAGAAAGTGAAACCCCACGGTGAGGCCCGCCGCGCCAGTCACGGGCGCCGTCACCCACACAGGCTGTGTGCCCGAGAGCACGGTGACCCGCGTGACGACTGCCTGTACGTCGAGAAACGGCTGCAAGGAGATGCGCGTGGAGAGTGCAAAGTCAGCTTTGAGGCGGCCGCCCACCAGCACCAAGGGGCTGGTTTCTCGTCGCGCTTCGGCGATTTCGCCGGTTACCTGTATCGCCCCCACTGAGAGTACGCCGCACCCCGCGAAGCGGCCGAAGTGACCACAGGGCACGAGGGCCCCCAGCAGCGTCGAAGTCCAGATACGGCCGGTGCCCACGTTCATGCTGCCCGCCCAGTCGGCGCGGCCATCGAGTCCCAGACTGAAGCGAGGCCAGCGCAGTGAAAGTTGCAGGGTGACACCGGGCACGACCGAAGGCGATAAGCCGATACTTCCCAGTGCTCCCAGCTGGGCTTGAAATTCGAGCGGTGTCGACGGTGGTGCGTTGACGACAGGCGCGGGCGTGGCGAGGGGAGTCGCTGGCGGTGGAGCAGGCGGCGGTTGTTCCACGGTTGCCTCGACGGGTGCTGGGCGCGACAAATAGTGCGGGTCAACCGCGATGGCGATGGCGAGCTCCATGGCCGACACCAATTCTAAACAGTCTCCGGTGGCTGAAGTGAATTGCCGGCGACCTGCCGGTTTTCCCTCGGCGGTGGTGACTTCCAGGGTTGCGCCGAGCCCTTTGTCCTCGCTGCGAATGCGCGCCTCAATCTTCGTGCCCGGGCCTGAATGAAATGGATCGTAGCCCAGCCGCGCAGCCACCGCTTGCCGCACCCATTTCTCATCGGGGCAGGTCTTGAGTTTGGGCTCGACGACGTATGTCAACGCCACCTGGCGTTCTTCCGCCGCCGCTGGCCTTGGGCTGATCAGTACCAGCGAGATAAGCGTCATCACCCACGCGGGAGGAGCGACCGAAAACACGCCGGACTCATACCACGCGGTGGGAAGGGCCGATTGAAGGCTGCCACCGATTCCAAGATAAAAGTGAGAGGCGAATTCCAATACCTCGCGCGAAAGGCCTGAAGGGTTGGGGGCTTGATTGAAGGAGGCGAGGAACGTGAAGCATCAACCATTGTTGATAGGAGCGCTGCTGGTGGCAGGTTGCGATCTCACCGTGCAGGCGGGCGACAAAGATGGCGGCGTTGAGCTGCAGATGAATTTACCCCGGGGCGCTTCATGCCGACCAGGGAGCGCTGCGTCCAACCCATGCGCGGCGAATTTATTCTGCGATTACTCCAGCGCCTGCAACATAAAGATCGACGCCGGTTGTTACACCGAAGGTACGTGCACTCCAAAGAAAGAACTGGGCCAGACCTGTCGAGACAAGAGCGACTGCGCTGAAGCGCTCGCCAACTGCCGCGGAACTTCGAGCAGCCCTTACACTTGCCAGGTCTCATCGGCCGACCTCGACGCACAGCGGTGCGAGCAGTCAGCGCAATGTTCTTCTATCGACGGTATTCGCCGCGTTTGCGAGCAGACCTACTGCAAGCGATTGGCCGGCGAAAAATGCGACGAAAATGATCAATGTGTCTCGGGCCGTTGCAGCAGTGCCATCAACGCCCGCTGTTTGTAGAAACGGTGAACGCTTCATGCGGCTTGGTGGCAACCCGTGTTCGTCTGGGTTCGCAGTAGACAAAATGGGCGTCACCCGCGCGTTAATGAAACCGCTTGCGCAGGTTGTCGCAAAAACTCTTCGGCAACAGAAACTTCGCCGTCACGTCACCAAAGCGCAGTGACGAGCCGTCTTTGATGGGCGAAATCGCCGTGATGCGCTGCCCATTTAAGTAGGTGCCGTTCTTTGAACCGACATCGGCGACCACCCAACTGCCGTCGGGCTCCTGCCGGAAAAAACCGTGGTGCTTGCTCATCGCGGCGAAAGGCAAAATCACTTCACACACCGGCGCGCGACCGAACGAAATTTCGGGCGTCGTCACCAACGAACGGCGGGCGATTTTCACCACCAGGGTGGGCAACATCTGCACCGAGGGAGGGGTCAAGTCGTGCGTGGTGCGAATCGCGGTTTGCTCGGCCCACGGCTCCGACGGCGCCACCACCCATAGCACCGGCGTGGTGAAGTCTTTTTCAAGGTTGTCACCCAGGCGCTTGGCTTCTTGAATGACTTCTTCAAGTGTAACCAACGGACCCACTGGACTATCGATAGGCATTTTTTGCTTGTGGCCCCCGCGCGAACGGCGGCGTGAGAGTAGACGAGACGCCCTCTTCAAGGCGAGTTCTTCTCGCGCGCGTCAAAATATTGGTTATAGCTTCGCCGCATGCTGCTCAAAGGTAAGAAATTGCTCGTCACGGGTGTACTCACCCAGCAATCGATTGCGTTCAAAGTCGCCGAACGGGCTTTGGAAGAAGGCGCCGAGGTGATTCTCACCAGCTTCGGCCGGCCGATGTCGCTCACCCAACGCGCTGCCCGCCGCTTGACCCCTGCGCCCGAGGTGCTCGAGCTCGACGTCAGCCAACCCGCGCATTTCACCGCGTTGCACGACACGTTGAAAGCCAAGTGGGGCCGCGTCGACGGTGTGTTGCACTCGGTTGCCTTCTCGCCCGAAGACGCGCTGGGAGGCCGCTTTCTCACCGCCCCGTGGGAAAGCGTGAGCAAGGCGTTTCAAATTTCGACCTTCTCGATGAAAGAACTGGCCGCTTCTCTCGCGCCACTGATGACCGACGGAGGCTCGTTCGTCACCGTCGACTTCGACAATGGCACCCAAGCTTGGCCGCTCTACGACTGGATGGGTGTTTGCAAAGCCGCCCTCGTCGCTACGGTGCGTTATTTGGCGCGCGACTTGGGGCCGAAAAAAATTCGCGTCAACGCGGTGGCCGCGGGGCCCATTGCCACCATCGCTGCCAAGGGCATACCCGGGTTCAAACACTTGGAAGACAAGTGGGGCCGTCAAGCGCCGCTCGGCTGGAGCGCCAAAGACGGTAACTGCGCCGACGCGGTGGCCCGCACCATTTGCGTGCTGCTCTCTGACTGGATGCCCCAAACCACCGGCGAAGTGATTCACGTCGACGGCGGCTACCACGCCGTTGGCGCCGAGCCGGTGCCCAACACCGACGAAGGCGCTGCCCTTCCAACCGCGTGACGCGCAAAATTTTGCTCTTGCTTGCGCACCCGGTGCTCGAGCGTTCGCGGGTGAATCGCCGGTTGCTCGACGGCGCGCGCGGTGTCGAGGGTGTCACCGTGCACGACTTGTACGAGGCATACCCGGCGATGCAGCTTTCGGTGCGCCGTGAGCAGAAGTTGCTTTTGGAGCACGACGTCATCGTTTTTCAGCACCCGTTCTATTGGTACTCAACCCCGGCAATTTTGAAAGAATGGCAAGACCTGGTGCTCGAGCACAACTGGGCCTACGGCCAAAAAGGCCACCACTTAGACGGGAAAATCACTCTCAACGTGGTGTCGACCGGAGGGCCCGAGCAGGCTTACAGCGAGCAAGGCTTCAACCGCTTCAGCGTGCGGCAATTGCTCGCACCCTATGAGTTGACCGCCCATTTATGCCGCATGACATTCTTGCCGCCCTTCGTGGTGCACAGCGCGTTTCATGTCGAAAGCGACGCGCAATTTGCTCCAGTGGTGGTTGAGTACCGCCAGCTGCTCGAAGCGCTGCGCGACGGTACCATCAATCTCGAGGCCGCGGCCCGACTCACCCGCATCAATTCGGCGCTGCCCGTTGGCGAGCAGAAAGGCACTCCGTGACGGGCTCGGTGTTGGTGCAGGCCGTCATTTACTTGGCCGCGGGAGTGTTGTGCGTGCCCGTCGCCAAGCGGCTCGGCCTGGGCAGTGTGCTTGGGTACCTCATCGCCGGCGTATTGATTGGCCCCAGCTTGCTTGGCCTGGTGGGCGGCGGCGGCCACGTGATGCACTTCGCCGAGTTTGGCGTGGTGATGATGCTCTTTCTCGTCGGCTTGGAGCTGCGCCCTGCTCTTTTGTGGGACTTGCGGCGCCCGATTTTCGGGCTCGGCGGTATGCAGGTGGCGGGTACGGCCTTCGTGGTGATGGGGCTGGGGCTGCTCGCTGGGGCCGGTTGGCGCGTGTCGCTCTCTGTCGGTTTGATTTTCGCGATGTCGTCGACGGCCATCGTGCTGCAGAGCTTGGGCGAGAAAGGCCTGCTGAAAACGCAAGGCGGGCAGTCGGCGTTTTCGGTGCTGCTCTTTCAAGACTTGGCGGTGATACCCATTCTCGCGGTTTTTCCGCTGCTGGCGGCAGAGCATGGGCCGGCCTTGAGTCTGGCGCCCGGCTCGGCACGGCCGGGGTGGTTACAGGCGCTCTTCATTGTCGGGGCAGTGGCGTTGATTGTGCTCTCGGGTCGCTTCGTGGTGCGGCCCGCGTTTCGCTTCTTGGCCGAGACGCGGCTGCGCGAAATTTTCACCGCCTTTGCCCTGCTGTTGGTGGTGGCGATTGCGGCGCTGATGCAGGCCGTCGAGTTGTCTCCCGCGCTGGGTACGTTTCTCGCGGGCGTGGTGTTGGCTGACAGCGAGTACCGCCACGAAATCGAGAGCGACATCGAGCCGTTCAAAGGGCTGTTGCTCGGTTTGTTCTTCATTTCGGTGGGCGCCGAAATTGATTTTCGTCTGCTGCTCGACAAACCGCTGCTCATCGCCGGGCTGCTGTTGGGCATTGTCTTGCTTAAGCTGGTGACGATGTACGGTTTCGCGCGCATCTTCGGGTTAGAAAAGCCGGCGCGCGTCATCACCGCCTTTGGTTTGGCGCAGGTGGGTGAATTTGCTTTCGTGCTCATTTCTTTCGGGCAGCAAACCCACGTCTTCGGCGAAGAGGTGGGCCGGCCTTTGGTGGCGGTCGTCGCGCTGTCGATGCTTGCCACGCCCGGCTTGTTCATGGTGCTCGAGCGGTGGGTGTTGCCTGCGCTTGCCGCCCGAATGCCGCAGCGTTCTCAAGACGCGGTAAGCCACGACGATGCCGCGGTGGTGATGGCGGGCTTCGGGCGGGTGGGCCAAGTGGTGGGCCGCCTGGTGCGCATGGCGGGTTACCCAGTCACAGTTCTCGATTTAGACCCCGAAATCGTCGATGTGCTGCGCCGTTTGGGGCAGCCCGTGTACTACGGCGACGCATCGCGGCTCGACTTGCTTTATTCGGCCGGCTGCGAGAACGCCAAGCTCTTCGTGTTGGCCATTGACGAGCCAGAAAAATCGCTCGAAGTCGCCGAGCTGGTGCGCCGCCATTTTCCCAAGCTTGAAATTTTGGCCCGCGCCCGCAACCGCCAGCACTATTACCAACTGCGTAAAATCGGCATTACCCACATTGTTCGCGAAACGTTGGGCAGCTCGCTCGAGTTGGGGCAGGGCGCGCTGAAACGCTTGGGCGTGCGCGCGCACACCGCGCATCGCATTGCGCAGCGCTGGCGAGAGCACGACGACGCCGCCCTGGAAGAAATGCTGCAATTTGTCGGGCAAGGTGATGACGTGTGGCTCACCGAAGCGAAAAAGGCGCTCGCCAACTTCGAAAAAGCCATGGCCGACGAAATGGGAGGCCGCGCGCACCTCAAAGACCCCGGGTGGGACAATGAATCGCTGCGCGACGAAGTCAACGCGCGGTTTGCAGCCAATCGGTGACACCTGTTTACCTGTTTATTGCACCGGGTCGGCGTACACCGCGCTGATTGAACGCTGCGACTCGAGCAACTCGATGTAGCTCTTGAGCGCTGTCGTCGTTGCTGGGTCCATCGCGTCGAGACGCCCCTTGAGCTCATTGGCGCGGGCCACCATGCGCGCTGCGATGCCGTTTTCGTTGCTGCCCTGCTTGTATGAGACGGCGGTGTACGTCTTGCCGCTGAATGGGTCTTCAAACGTAACGGTGGGTAAGGTGGGCGAAATCTGCGCGCCGTTACCCGCGAGCCACAGCCGCGCTGAATCAGAATAGGTTGGGTCGAACGTGGCGGGAATAAGCGCGTTACCCAAGCTCGCCATCCACAGCTGCACGGTGAAGTCGAGCTGTGGGTCGACGGGGTACTCACCCGCGGCCGGCGCTCCGATGGGTCCTGAAATGGGGCGCTTCACGAAGCGGCTGCCGGTCCACAATGGGGCCAGCTTGTCCCACCGGTCGGTGAGCGCGGCCGAAAACACATTGAGCGTCTGCTCCGGGTAAAGCCGGAAGTAATTAATGGCGTACTGCCGCTCGTCAGCCGCGGTGTCTTTGCCGACGAAGTACGTCTCGGGGTCGGTGATGGCGGCAATCGCTGACACTTTGTCGATGAAGCTACCCACGTTTCGCACTTGGTCGTACCAGTAGTAACCCGAGTCGTAGTCCCAGCTGGTTTCGAAGTAACGCGCTTCACCGATGCTCAAAGAAAACGCGGGCGGGTCAGAACTGTACTCGTCCATGTAGAACGCGCTGCGGCCGTCGTCTCCGATGTATTTTTGGTACGGCCCGGGCTCGGGTGTCATCAGCATGTCTCCCAAGAAGTCGAAGCCCTGCGACACCGCCAGCGTGTACGGGCCGTAACCGTTGGGGTCGGTCCAGAACGAGGGGTCAGCGTCGTCGTAGAACGAGCGGTCGAGCACATAAAACTGCATCTGGTTACGCAAGGTGTTGAGGTAGCGCGAATAGACGCGGTCCCAATAGGCCTCGGGGTCGAAGCCCAGGCGCTGCCGTCGAAAAGCGTCGAACACGTAATAGTTTCGGTACGTGGTCATCGCATTCGAGGCCACTTCGTAAACATCGGCGCCGCGGTCGAAGGCTTCGCACCCGGTGGAAACACCCTCGAACTCGTCAGAACAGAACTTGTACGGCACCATCACCCGTTTGTTGGCGTCGACCAGCACGGGGTCGGCATACTCGCAGTCGGGCCGCAGCACTTCGCTGCGAATCGACGCATAAGGCACGTCGGAGCGAGATTCTAAATCGACCTGGGCGGGCAGCGACGTGTAGTGCGAGCTGACGTAATTTTGGCCGGAGCAGTCGACCATCACCGGCAAGGTTTCGCCATAGGTGACACCCGCCTGCAGCGCGCCAATGAAATAGGTGTCTCGCGTGGTGTTGAAAACTTCGACCACGTTTCCATAGCCGAACTTGAGCGCCGCCTTGTCGTACTTACCCAGGCCTTGAATGTCTGAATTGAAGTTGGCGCCGTAGTCCATCACCGACGATTGCATGAATTCAGAAATGCCTGCGCGCAGCCCTCCGGGCAAAGCGATGCCGCTGATTTCAGCTGGTGACTCGGGCTCCAGGTAGCGTTGCTTGGGCGTCTTGGTGCCGTTGGCGGTGCGCAGGTCCCAATATTGTTTGGGGTAGTTCATCGGGTCATAAGAACCCGCGAAGTTGTGGCGCAGGCCCAGCGTGTGGCCGACTTCGTGCAGCGCGGTAGAAAGAAACACCAGCTCACGAATGCGTTTCCACACGGCTTGCGGGTTTTGGCCCTTCTGCGCGAGTGCGAAGCCCACCACGGTGTCATCGAGCGTGGCAGCCATGTCGACGGTATGCGCTGACAAATGTTGCCGTTGCAGCCGCAAGTGCTTTGAACGCGCCGAGCTCACCAACTGCAGTGGGCGCACCTTACTGATGTCGAGCGTACCGAGCGTGCTGCGGGGGTTGATGCCCCGTGCCATCAACACGTCGGGCGTGAGCAGCTTGCGCTCGACGTCGGTGCCGTTGAGCCGCGACAGACGTTGCGCCGACATGCCGGGCTGCCCCGCCAGCATCGGGGAGCGGGCGAGCGCTTGTCCGCGGGTGCGCACCATTTCGCGCAGCGCTTTCACAGTGCCTTTCTTCACCTGCGGCGTTTTGGGCAGGCCTTTCACCCAGTCAGTTTGCATGTGCGCTTGTGCCGCTTCGACTTCGGCTTGCGTCGCGGTTTTGGCTTTGGCGCCAAACGCGTTGCCTGCTACCCAGTCGCGCACGTTGACGCCGCCGATGAATTGGTCGGGTGACATTTCGCCATTCACCAAGCGCACCAAGTCGCGCGCGTAAGCGGCATAGAGGTCGACTTCAG
Source organism: Myxococcaceae bacterium (assembly GCA_019694575.1). Taxonomy (GTDB): domain Bacteria; phylum Myxococcota; class Myxococcia; order Myxococcales; family Myxococcaceae; genus JAIBBR01. Next base: position 5,104 of record JAIBBR010000050.1, on the reverse strand, counting down.
CGCCATAAATGAACGCGGTGGCGGCGATGGTTTCGCCCGTCTCGGGGTCGTTGGAGTTTGGCCCGTACCCCAAAAGCCCCGCGCTGGTGGGGTCGTCTATCCAATAGAGCATGTTGAAACGAATGTCGCCGATGCGCGGGTGGGTGCCGGGGCTGCCACACACCTCGGGGTCGCCCGCTTGTACCGGGTTATTGGGGCACACCACGAAGGTGGGCGAGGTGGGCTCTTTGCCCGACGCCGTCTTGACGATGTTACGAAACACCTCGTTGTATTGCCGGCCCAGTTCGGCAGCCATGCCCTTCAAGTCAGCGGGGAAGGTGTCGTTCACGTAATAAACGATGGGCGCTGGACCCAAGTCTCGGCTGTTTGTATCGGCCGGGTTTTCTAAATTGCGCACCGCGTACGCCAACGAGCAGGTGCCGGTCACCGCGCCGCTGGCGTCAACCGGTGCATCAGGCAGCTCGGTAATGCAGCGCACGCCGGGAGCGGCTGTTCCACAGTCAGCGTCTTTGACGCAAGCTTGCGTCGACAACGACTTGCGCCACACGTTGTGACGGTTGAGCAAACGCACGCGGCCCGGCTCAGTCACGCCGTACTGGCGGTTGTAGCTCTTGCGCTCGGTGGTGAAGTAGCCGAAGCGTTCCATCGAATGGTCGTCGTACGCAGTGGGGTCGAAGTCACGCGGGGTGACACGGCGAAAGCTGTTGCGCACTTTGATTTCTTGGCTGGCGCAGTCTTGGGTGGCGTACTCCAAAAAGCACAATGGCCACGAGGTGCCGTCTTCGAAGGTCACCATTTCGGGAGACGCCACCAGCTTCTGCGTCAGCTCCATGTAGTTGGCGGGCTCGGTCGACGAATCGCGCTCCAAACGAAACGCGTCGGGGTCGGTGGGGTCAGAAATGTAGTACGGCACCGGGTCTTGCTTAATGGGCGTGACCGAACCGGTGTTGTAGTCAGCCAAAAAGTTGAAGTTGGTGACCAGGTTCTCGGCCCAATTGACGCGAATGAATTGGCGCTCGAACCACTTGCGCTCTTCGCTCTCAATCAGCTTGTCGTATTCTTCACCGGTCGACGTGTTGTATTCGCGAATGATGTCGAAGTGGCTCTTGATGCGAAACGCGGCCACCGGCGCGCCTTGGTATTTCTCTTCGGAGCCTGAGACTTGGTGCGGCTCGCCCGCTTCGCTGCCCCGCACATATTCGTAAGCGCGCCGCGCGGTGAGGACATCTTCTTGAATGTCCCACACGATTTTTTCCATCTCGTTGTCGCCCTGCTCTCCGACGAAGGTGAAGCCGGTGCTGAAGGGCACGCCCACCACGGTTTGCCGGTAGTACCACTCGCCGTTGAGGTCGCTCTTGGCGATGGCGTCGACCTGCAAGGTGTTGCGGGGGTGAGTGGGGCCTCCACAGGCGAAGCAGACCGCGGCGAGCGCGAGGTAAGCGAGGCGTGGAAAGAGAAGGGAACGCATAAGTTGCTTCTTTCTCAAGGCGGGTCGTACAGCTCGGCCACTTGCGACAGGCTGGTGGCGACAGAGAGAAATACGGTGGTGTAATTGTTGCGGTTGGCAGACCAGAATGGTTGTGAGACTGAGCCGTTGGTGTCACGCAGCGGCCGGTAAGTCGAGACCCCGAGCGAGACGGTGAAGGCTTTCAATTCGAGGTCAGCTTGGGCTGAAAACCAGTGGTCTTCACGCCAGGCGCTGCCACGCAAATCGCTCACCAGTGGCCCGTCGCGGCACACGTCAGCGGTGGGTATGCCTTCGACCGCGCAACCGCTCAGCGGTAACGGAGCCACTTGCGTCAGCACGTACGACGCGCTCAATGAAAAGCCGAGCGGCAATTTCGCCGACAGCTCCACTGCATGTGAAAGGCCGAAGTGGGGGTTGGTGTTGCCGGTTGAATCGGGGCGCCACAGCGTCGTCTCGCGGCCGTTGACCTGCACGGTTTCGGTGAGAGGAATGAGAGCGGGCGAGCTGCGCGAATAGAAATATTTCGCGGGCCGAAAGACGTAGCTCAAGGTGAGGGGGCCGAATTCGCGTTCTGCCGACAGACCCAGCGAAAGTGTGGTGATGAGGCCTGAGTTGCGGCTGGCGACTGAAGTGGGAATGACCGCCCGCATGTTGGCGGCCAGCGTTACCTCGAGCTTGGGAATGACGTAGAGCTTGTTGTGTGAAACGCCGAGCCACAGGTCTCCTAAGAGCACGGGTTGGTGCGCCAGCCCTTCGACGCTGCCCGACGTGGTGACCTCTGAGTTTTCGTCAATCACCACCTGCTCAGGAAAATCGAAGAGTGAAGGTGAAGCGAAGGAACGCCCGCGAAAGCGAGGGTCGTTTCCGGTGAGCTCGGCTTCAATCGGCAGGCGCACGCTGGCCGACAGTTTTTCGCCCCAACTGCCTTTGAACCACTGCTTGCCGAACGCGTACGACGGCGTGATTTCGAGCGAGAGCGTCTGCGTGTAGGCTTCGGCGGCGAAGTAAACGCCCGAAGAATCGAACAGCGTCAGCTCGACATCGAAACCTTTGAGTTTGGGCGGCGTGTCTTTTTCTTCGCTGTGGGCAATTTCACCTGTGGCTTTGCTCGGCGTGGGCTCGTCAGAAGGAGCGCCAGCGGTGGGGGCATGTACTTGGCCCCCTGCCGCAGTACACACCACGAGCGCGGTGAGGGTCGACCACCTGACGAATTTCACGTTCACGCGTTGTGGCGTTTAGAGCGCGTGAGAAGCTGGCGTCAAACCGTGTCGTTGGCGCTTTCAAGCTGCGCGAGCATGAATTGAATACCCTTTTTGCCCGCCAACGCTTGAAGCTCGGGTAGCTCTTGCGTCACAGCCCAGCGGGTGAGTGGCAGAAGCCATTTGGCGACAGCGAGCTGCCTTGTGGAAAGGAGCGCCTGGGCGTACCAGACGTGGGCTTCTTCATCGGCAATCACGTCGTCGAAGAGCAATTCGAGAAAGGGCAGGTGAGTGGGTGACGCCACGCTCGGCAATTGCGCGCGCAGAAAAAGAAAGACCGCCAGCCCAACGCGCTCGCCCAGATAAACTTCAATCTGGTGCAGCGCCGCGGGAAGGGCGCTCATCGCCCAAAACAGAACCCGCGTGAGGACAGAAGGCCGGCGCAAAAGGGGCGCTGCTCCGAGCTGCTGGAGAACTTCTCCGAGCAGGTCGCTGTGGTAACGCTCTTCTAACTCCAGCAATTTGAGTACGGGGTCGTTTCCAGAAAACCCCTGCTCGACGGCGAAGCGCTCGGCGCTCCGAATTTTGGCCAAGCATTCTGTCCACAGCGAGAGTCGACTCCCCCTCTCGGGCGGTGTGGAGACAGTCGGCATGGCTTGGGCTGCGCGCCATTTCGCCAGCCGCTCGTCTCGCTGAGGGAAACAGGGCTTTGTCCAGTCGGGCTCACCGTGGCGACGTCGAACCCCGTCGGTGTACTTGAGCGCGACTGGGTTCATCGAGCTGCTGCCTTTGGTTTCACCGCAACAGTAAGCGCGTACAAACCACCCCAGGCCGGGTGTTTCTCGACGGAACACCCCATGGCTTCGAGGGTGGGACCATAGCTGCGCGTGTTATCGGCCCCGAGCAATTGGTTGACGACTTGGGCGAGGGGGTTGAAAAGCCGTGCTGTTCCCCGCGTTACCCGCTCTTGTTCCAGAAGAACGATTTTTCCACCCGGCTTTACGGCTTTCACGCAACGGGTGAGCGCCATTTCCCATCGGGGAATGACGCTCATTGAGAATACCCCGATAGCGGCATCGAACGAATGGGCCGGTAAAATGGTGTCTGCCATGTCACCCACGATGCCGATGAAGGCCAGCCCGCGTTTGGCGGCCACTTGGTGCGCCACCGCCAGAGAACTTGGGCTGATATCGACGCCAATCACGTGACGCGTCGACGCCGGCAAATGGGCGAACTGAAAACCGGTTCCACAGCCGACATCGAGCACCCGTTCCGGAGCTCCGAGGGCTTGGGCGGCCGCATTTCGCAGCTTTCGCTCGAAGACAAGCAACCGCGAGACGGCGTTATAGACAGGAGCACTTCGTTCGTAGACAGAGCTCATATTCGCCTCGCCCAGAGCACTCCGAGTACCGGCGCGTAGCAGAGTGCGAATGCCACCGCGAGCCAGAGGCTGATTTCTGGCTCGCGCTGCGACAGCCATGCGAGAGAGGCGAAAACGAAGGTCAGCCCATACGCCGTCACCACCCCATACGTCGGAAATTCTGCCGCCAGCCGTTGCGCCTGTTCTGCCGACGGCGACCGCACCACCGCGAAAACTTTTCGAGAGGCGTTCCACGCCAGCGTGGCCGGCAGCAGACAGCAGGCCAGCAGCATGGGCAGTGTTCCGACCCACACCAAGTAAGCGTGGAAGGCAAAACCCAGCGTGAGCGCGGCCGCATGTGCCACGGCGCCCGCTTGCGCTCCATGCCGAACAACCCAGTTTTTTTTCGAAGCACGTGCGTCGCTCTCGCGATCGATGAAGTTGTTGAGGAGCCCCATTGCGAGCTCCAAGGCACCGAAAGGCAGCCCCACCAAAAGCGCTTTCCACTCGAAATGGCCACTGGCTATCGTCCACGCCTGCGCAGCCATGAGCGGCCCCAAAACCACGCCCTGCGTGATTTCCCCCAAGCCCCGATAAGACAGCTTCAAAGGTGGCATGGCCCAACCGGCTCCAGCGACAGCGCCGGCAAGCCCTATTGCAAACCCGGCCCAGCCTGTTCGTTCTGCCGTTACCCAAATGAAGAGCGCGGTAGCCAAAAGGCCGCAGGTCCAGGCGACTTTTTTGACTGACGTCGGCGACAAGAGCCCTGCCGCCAGTACGCCGCTGCCTCCCGTCCACCGCGGAGCGTTGTGGTGTTTCACCCCGTGCGCGCCGTGAGCATCATCGTAGTACCCGTCAAGCAGTTCCAGCGCTGCTTGCGCCAAGACGAGCATCACAAGCCCAACCAAGAACCAGCCGCAGTGAAAAGTTTTGGCCGTTGCCGCCAACGCAGTGGCCCCGAACCAAATGAGAAAATTATCGCCCTGGTATTCCAGGCGAAGCACGCGCACCCAGGGGTTGAGGCGCACCCACTGCACCGGGGCGAGGGCACTCACCTGTATTCGCTCCAGTGCATGG
>JAIBBR010000049.1 GCA_019694575.1 Myxococcaceae bacterium | reverse complement strand
TCAACCTCTGCCCGCCGCTTCTTTTCGTCTTCGGTCATCATGTTTCTATGATCGAGCCGTCTCGCAAGAAGTTGATCGCACTACGCTTTTTTATTTCGCGCACTTCCTAAAATCGAACGCGCTCCCGTCATCGCCCAAGTACGCAACGTCTATGCAGACCGAGCTGGTATGACGGCCGCAGGCCTCGCTCAAGGCGGGCGGGCAAGGCAGTCAAGCCCTATGCGTCGATGAGAGCACCGTGGCACCCAAGCCCCTTATTTCGCCTCAAAGGCAACCCGTCAACGCGTCGTAGAGCGACGTGTTGCGCCCCGGCAAGGTGGCGTGCAACGGGTCGTCAACATTTAGCGTCGCCGCGAGCTTCTTGGCGTATGCGCGAATTTCAACCGGGCACTGGTACGTTTTGGTGTTAGCGACGATGGCGCCCTTCGCATCGACGTAGCTGTCGACGGCGACGAAGGTCCACTGGCACTTCGTCACGTAGCCCGAGCTGCGCTTCACCGAGCAGGTGAAACCCAAACCCGTCATGTTGGGGTACTCACCTTCGCAGAACGAGTCACCGCACACTTCGTCGAAGCCTTTGTTCAACTTGCGGCGCGTTTGCACCCACGACAGGCCCTGCGCTTCATCAGCGGCCCAGAAGTAATCTTGCAGCTCGTCGTAAACGGGCTGCTCCACCGAAGGTATGGGCGAGCCCACCACACCCTCGAAACAGGCCACCAAGCCGTCATAGAAAGACTGGTTCGTCTGCGGCAACGGCGTGTTCAATGCCCGGTTGCCCGCGGCAATCAAGGTGTTGAGCAGCGTTTTCGCCGTGCCCTTGATAGGAATTTTGCAGGTGAAGGCGCGTGATTCGCCGCCAATTTGGCCCGTAGTGCCGTTGACATAACCAATGCTGCCACCCAGCACCCACGTGCAGTCTTTCATTTTCTTCGCCGCGGTGGTGGCCGAGCACTGCAGACGCACCGTCGACAAATTCGAAAAGTCACCGCCGCAAAGGGTGTCGCCACAGATATTGTCGAAACCTTCGAGCAACGCGCGCTTCACCTCTAACCACTTCTCGAGTTCGGTCTCGCTCAACGTTTCTGTCAGGTCGGCATAGGTGGTGCGCAATTCGCCGTTCGCGGTGTCGAGCGCGTCGTCAGCTTCATGGCCCGTCTCGACGCCGGTACCGCACGCAGAAAGCACCATGAACGACAACGAAAACACCGGCAACGCGCGACGACCATTTTGAATCATGGCGCGCCTTATGCCTGGCTCCGCTGCATTTTTGCAAATGCACAGCCGCCCTTTTCACAGGTGGGTTTTTTTTGCCGCCTGCGTGTTATTTTCGGGCGCTGCACGGAGCCTCAGGTTGTCCGCCCCTTACGAGTCGACTTTTGGAAAATACGAGCTGCTCTCGCGCATCGCCATTGGCGGCATGGCAGAGATTTTTCGCGCTCGCTATTCACCGGCCGAAGGCGTCACCAAACAAGTCGTCATCAAGCGCATTTTGCCGCACTTCGCGGTGAACGCGGCGTTTCTCACCATGTTCACCAACGAGGCCAAAATTGCCATCGGCCTCTCGCACGGCAACATCGCCCAGGTCTTCGACTTCGGCGAAATTTCAGGCGACTACTTTCTCGCGATGGAATTGGTCGAGGGCCAACCGCTCTCGGCGGTGATGAAGCGCGCCAAAGCGGTCGACATACCGGCGATTCCTTTTCCCATCGCGTCGTATCTCACCATCGAGCTGCTCAAAGGGTTGCACTACGCGCACACCCGCGTCGACGAGCAAGGTGAACCGCTGCGCATCATTCACCGCGACGTGTCGCCGCAGAACATTCTCATTGGCTACGAAGGCCAAGTGAAAATCGTCGACTTCGGCATCGCCAAGGCGCGCCATGCCACCGGCGGTGAAACCGAAGTCGGAGCCGTGAAAGGCAAGTACTCGTACTTTTCTCCTGAACAGGCGCGCGCCAAAGAGCTCGACGCCCGCACTGACGTGTTTTCAGCCGGCATCGTGCTCTACGAAATGGTGTGCGGGCAGCTGCCGTTTCAGGGCCGCATGATGGAAGTGCTCTCGAAAATCATCGAGGGCCAGCTCACCCCGCCCCGAACGTTGAACCCGAACATTCCACCCGCGCTGGAGCGCATTTTACTTACCGCGCTCGCCAACAACCGCGAAGACCGTTACCCCTCGGCTGAAGCATTTCAACAGGCGCTTTCAGGTTACCTCTACGCCAGCGCGCCCACGTTCTCGGTCAGCTCGTTGGCGCAGTTTCAAGGCATGCTCTTCGAGAGCGAGCTTTTGCAACTCGGCCGCACGGTGACGCTGTCTCGTGAATTCTTAGAGCAGGTGCCGCAATGGCGCACACCGCTGCCTGACCCTTGGGCCGCCTCGCCGCTCACCGCCGACACCTTGTCAGGGCAGAAAGCACTGCAGCACGACGACGACGCCAGCACGTTGGGCAACGCGCTGCCTAATTCTGACACCCACAGCGCCAGCACCACCGCGCGCGCTGTCGACAAAGCGATGTGGCCGTACTTCGTGGGCTTGCCCCTCACCGCGGCGATTTTGGCAGCGGCAGCGGTGCTGGGTTGGGCCAGCGTCTCGGTACAAACGCTGGAGCTCACTTCGAGCCCGCCCGGCGCTGAAGTCGTCATCGACGGCCGCAAGGCGCCTGCCCGAACCCCGCTCGCCATCGAGAACCTCACCCCAGGGCAGACCCATGACTTAAAGCTGACTGCGCCCGGCATGCAGCCTTGGTCGAAAACGCTGCCCGCGTCGAATGAGCGCAAAGTGGTGCTTCACGCCACGCTCGAGCCTGTACCACCACCGCAAAAGCCCGAAGCACCTGAAGCCAAAGCGGCTCCACGCACCTTGCTTTTCAAGCTCCACGCCGCCACCCACGCGTTCACCGTGCCCAAAAAAGAGTCGGTGCAGGCCAAGCTCAAGAGTAACAAGCGCTATCGCCTGTCGCTCGAATCTGCGCCGGCCGACAGCCCGCGCGTTTTCTTCGCGCTCGAAGGCACGTCATCGCTCGAACGGGGTTGGGGGGCGCTGGGCGATGTGCCGGTGGTCATTGAGCAGGCGTCAACCCTGCGGCTGTTCTTCGCCGAGACGCGCGACGGCCCGGGACAAACAGTGCGGGTGAAACTGCAAGAAGCACCCTCGGGCACGAGTACCCTGTTGAAGCTCAACACCCAGAAGCACCACCTCACCCTCGCTGACAGTCAAAAGCTCGAAGCAGCGGGGTTAGACCCCCACGCGCTCTACCGCGTGTCTTTGCAGCTGGGCGACGCGCATTGGCGCAAAGGCGACCTGCTCGAAGAGGTTCTGCTTTTTATGGAAGGCAAACCGCCGGTGGTGCTGCGAAAAGGGTTGCCGCTCAACTTGACCGGCGCGGACCGCGTGTTTTTCGCTTTTCCCGATAGCGATGTCACTGACAACGCCGGCTCGCTGACCCTTCAGTTCGAGCGGCAATAAGGGCGCGGCGCCGGCCCCAACGGCGAAAAATTTGCCAGCCTCATACAGACACCTACAATGTAGGTAAACCTGCTTCAGGAGATTACACAGATGAAAACGCTCCTCGCGGTAGTGGCGCTGACAGCGGTGGTGGTGGGTTCGGTTTCGATGACGACGTCGATTTCGGTCGCCGCCGACGAAAAAGTCGATGAAGCGCGGGTGCTGGCGCAAATCGACGCCCGGTTGCACGCGGTGTTGCTCAAGTTGCGGCAACAGAAATTGAATCAATAGCGCTTCGCGCAGCTTGTGCTACGAGTCGTCGGCCGGAAGTTCCTTTTCCCCGAGGGGCCATGGCCGAAGCGCAAAAAGCGCTGTTGCTCGCAGTGGGTGACCGCGTCGTTTATCCCAATCAGGGCCTGTGCAAAGTCACGGGCGTGCAGGCGATGGAAATCGCCAATCAGAAACATTCTTTCTTCTTGCTGCAACCTGAAGAAGACCCTTCTTCAACCATTCGCGTGCCACAGGCGAAGGTCGCGTCTATCGGCATTCGCAAAATAGGCGACGCCTCAGAAGTGCAGGGCGTCATTGCCTTCTTGAAGTCAGACAGCGACAAAGCGTCGCTCGACTGGAAAGCGCGCGCCCGCACCAACGTTGAACGCATGGCCACCGGCGGCCTCATCGGCCTGGCTGAAGTGGTGAAGGGCCTGCAGGTGCTCTCTGAATTGCGCCCACTGCCGCCGAAAGAACGCGCGCTCTATAACGATGCCCGGCACTTGCTGGTGACTGAAATTTCAGCCGCGCTCAATGTGCCCGCATGCGACGCCGAAGACATGATGGACGTAGTGCTCTTTGCTCCCGGTAAAGAACGCCCTAAACGCACCGCCGAAGAATTTCGCGCGCAGGGCGGAGAAGACGATTTGGCGATCGGCGACGACTTGATGGGCTTAGACGGCGACGTGCCGCTCGATGACAGCGAAGAAGGCGCCGGGGCAAGCGAAGAGACCAGCGAAGAGAACGCTGAAGAAAGCGACGAAGGTGAAGAGGCGCCAAAAGCAGCCGCGGCGGGAAAGAAAGCCAAGGCTGCTGACAGCGCAAAACCCACCAAGGCCCCGAAAGAACCCAAAGCGTTCAAAGCCCCCAAAGAACCGAAGGCTGCGGCTTTCGCTGCTACGGGCAAGAAGACCACGGCCGCTCCGAAAAAGGCGGCTGCTGCCGGCAAGGCCGCTTTGGCCAAGGCTGCCGCGAAAGCCGCGCCTGCGAAGAAGAAACCCGCCGCCAAGAAGAAGAAATAGACCCCATGATTCGCGTCGCCACTTTCGATGAATACGAGCCCGCGCTGGTTAAACAGCTCTGCAAAGTGCTGTACCAGGCGTTCGCGGTCGGCACCGAGCACGTGGGCATGGTGCCATTGCCCGCGGGCTTCGCCGAGCCCTATTCGGCCCATGAGCTGCTCGTCAAAGCGCCCGTGGTGCAGGCGTACCAAGACGACAAAGTGCTGTACCTGACAGCCAAGAAGCTCGCGCCGCGCAAAGTGTCGGGCATTGAAATACCCACCACCGGTGTCAGTGAATACGATCACCAACGCGCCTTGGTGAGCAGCGCCCACATCAAGAATGTCACCGACAACGCCACCCTGCTCGCCCGTTACGCGCTGCAAGAAATCGGGCATACCTGGGGCGTGCACCACTGCTTAGATCACCGCTGCTCAATGTACCCCCCGTGGACTCCCTCGTTTCTCGAGGGTGAAGCCATCTTCTGCACCTTCTGCCGTGAAGCCAGCGAGAAGAAGATTCGTCTGGCCAAGTCGTGAACGGTTGGGGGCAGCGGCTCATCGGCGCGCTCTTGGTGGCCGTCGGCGCCTGGTGCTTGTGGTTTCAGCTGTGGCTGCCCGCGCAGCTTCCGAAAGAAGACGACTTTCGCGCTCTTTCGCAAGTCATCGACGCTGAAGCGCAACCGGGTGACGTGGTGTTGCTCGCACCGTGGTGGACCGAGCACGCCCGCCTATTCGTTCCCGAACGTGTACCCGTTGTTGGGTACATCGGCTCTGACGCAGACGATTTAGAAACGCACTCCCGCATTTGGGTGATTGCCCAGCCCAAGTTGCCGCGCGCGGGCATGGCCGCCTTTCACGCCGCGTTCGACGCCAAGCGCCCCCCAGTGGGAACAGAGCGCTCGTTCGGCCCTTTGCGTTTGTCGCTCTATCAAAATGGCCGTGCACGCCCGGTGGCGTTCTCGGCGACCGACGCGTTGGCCCAAGCGCGGGTGTATTTGCAAAGTGCCGACGGCAGCCAACAAGCCTGCCAGTGGGACGGCGCCCAGCACCGCTGCCCCAATGGCGGAGCGGCGACAGTTGAATGGCACGACATCAAATTTCAACCCAGGCGCTGCGTGCGGTTCTACCCACCCGGAGGCTCCACCAAGCTGGTCGCCGAATTCACCGGCGTGCCCGAAGTGGCCGCGTGGCGCCTGCAAGCCGGCATGATTTGGGACCGCGGCTGGTTTCACGACCGGCCTTTGAGCGTCACGTATTTAGACTTAGAAAGCGGCGGCACGCGGCTGGGCGGCGTGTCGATTCAACCCGGGCTCGAAGGGCTGCAGCGCACGTTGACGACGGGCTCACCCGCCGGAGCGACGGTGCGGGTCTCGGTGCAAGCCGAGCGCGCTGAATTGCGTGAGACGTGCTTCGAGCTGTTCGGTTTCGCCGCGGGAGCAACCCCGTGAGCGAGCAACGCCAGAACAAGCTCATCGGCTGGGCCCTGTTTCTGGGCGGTTTTTTTGCGCTGCTCTTCACCGAAAAGTCAGTCGGCTTCACACGCGACGAGAGTGTGTACTTCGCCGCCGCCGAAAGCCACGCGCGGTGGTTCACCCTGCTCGTCAAAGAGCCGGCGCGCGCCTTCACCGACGCCGCGATTGTTCAAGCCTTCGATTACAACCACGAGCACCCCGCCCTGCTGAAAAACCTCTTCGGCCTCTCGTACCTGCTGTTTCACGAGGGCTTGGGTTGGTTGCGCCCCGCCGCGGCTTTTCGGTTGCCGGCGTTCGCGTTCGCGGCGCTGATTCTGCCGCTGATTTTCGCGTTGGCGAAAGACCGGCTCGGCCGGCCCGCCGCCATCTTCGCGGCCATCTCATTTCTGCTCGTGCCGCGGCAATTCTTCAACGCGCACTTGTCGTGCTTCGACGTGCCCGTCGCCGCAATGTGGCTGCTCGTCGTGTATTGCTTTTGGAAGGCGCAAGAAGCTCCCCGCTACTGGCTGTACACCGGGCTCGCGTTCGGAGCGGCCATCGCCACCAAGCACAACGCGTTCTTCTTGCCGTTCGTGTTGATTCCGTTTTCGCTCGTCTGGGGCTGGTTCGCGTCGAAAGAAAAACCTGCCGCCCGCAGTTCTTTCCTGCAGATTTTGGGCGGCTTCATCGCCGCCGCCGCAGGTTACGGGTTGCTGGTGCTGCTCTGGGGGCCCGAAGGCTTTCAGCAAAAGTTTCTGCTGATGAGCCCCCAAATCGTTCTTTTCGTGGCCGCAGTGGTGTTCGGCGGTTGGAAGCTGCGTCAACTGCACCGCGAAGACGACGCCACTTTTCGCGCGGTGGCTCCGCTGGTGGCCATGGCGGCGCTGGGGCCCGTCATCTTCTATTTGCACTGGCCATACTTGTGGCACCACCCCGTCGACCGCACCGCTTGGTACTTGGCGTTTCATGCCACGCACAACCACTACGCTTGGTTCTACTTGGGCGAGCTGCTGCGCGAGCCTCCGTTTCCCCTCGCGTACGTGCTGGTGAAAACGGCGATGACCGTACCCACTGCGCTCTTCGTGCCAATGGTGATTGGCTTCATCGCGATGCTGATACGGGCCGCGCGTGGGCAAGCCACCCGGTGGGACTTTCTCGTCGCCGCCCATGCGGTGGCGTCAATTGCGATCATCAGCTCTCCCAGCGTGCCGCACTTCGGAGGCGTGAAGCACTGGTTCCCCTCGATGCCGTTTCTCGCGATGTTCGCCGGAGCCGCGGTGATGGCTTCGGCACAAGGCCTCGAAGAATGGACGCGCACGAAAACCAAAGCGCTGCCGTCAAATGCGGCCTTCATTGGTATCAGCGTTCTGCTCTTTGCTTCGCCCCTCATCGCCACCGCGCGCTACGGCGAGTACGGCACCAGCCACTATTCCGAGCTGGCGGGTGGCCTGCCCGGGGCCGCGAGCGCCGGCATGCAACGCCAATTCTGGGCCAACAACGTCACCGGCGTTCTTGAATGGATAAACAAAAACGCGCAACCGGGCGAGCGCGTGTACCTGCACGAATGTCACGCCGGGCAGATTCACGACTACCAACGCAACGGCATGCTGCGCACTGACTTGCGCTTCGTCGGAGGCCCCTTCGACGCCGACATCGTCGCCTACCAGTACCACCAAGAATTTCGCGAACAAGAATTCAATACGTGGCAAGCCTTGAACACCACGCGGCCGGCAACAGGTCTCTATCTCGACGAGACCCCTCAGGTGATTGTGTACCGTCGTTCACGGTAAACACGCCTTCACATCGTGAAACGCTTCTTAATCATCACCCTGCTGGCGCTCACCGCGGCCTGCCGTCCTCCACGGACCCAAGGCTCAGGCTGCGTCGAAGACTCTGACTGCGGCTTGGCCAGCGCGTACCGCTGCGAGACGCGCACCGGCCAGTGCTACTGCCGCACCGACGACGCCTGCCAAGCGCGTGAGTTCTGCAACCCTGCCGGCTTCTGCCAAGACCGTTCTGGTTGCGAAAAAAACGCCGACTGCCTCGACGACTCGCTCTTTTGCGAAACGCAAAGCGGCAGCTGTCTGCCTCGCGGGCGTTGCACCACCGACTTGCACTGCGAGCTGGGCCAAGTGTGCGACACCGCGCGTGCGACCTGCGTCGAAGGCTGCCACACCAGCGGAGACTGCCCCGGCTCGAGCTGCCGCTGCGGTGACGTGCCGTGCGTGTGCACCGGCCAAAGCGGAACTGAATTGTCGAGCTGCGAAATCGGCGTGTGTGATTCGAATTTCTGCGCCGACGCGAGCTTCTGCAAATTCGGAGAAATGTGCGGTATTCGCCCCGACGCCGGCACCACCCGCAACGAGTGCTACAGCGACTTCGACGAAGACCGGCGACCGTACTGCTCCAACTGCGTCTCGGGCGGAGGCATCGACCGGTGCGGCACCGGCGCCAACTACTGCATCATCGACACCCGCACCCAAAACACCTACTGCGGCGCCGACTGCTCCATGGGCCAAAGCTGCCCGCGCGGTTATGGCTGCCGCGACATCATCGTCGTCTTTACCCGGTGGCAGTGCAGCGCGATGCAACCTTGCCCAGGCGACCCCACCCTGCCCTGCGGCAAAGACGAAGACTGCAAACGCGGAGGCCAGTGTCTGAAATTGCCCGGGCAACCGAACGGCTATTGCGCGGGCCAATGCCGCGTGCGCGAAGGCTCGTCAATTGGCTTCTGCAGCTGCCAAGTCGACAATGACTGCGCGCAAGAGAGCTGCACCCAGGGCGAGTGTTCTATTTCACGCCGCCGCTGCATCACCGAGCAAGATTGCCGGCCCATTCACTGCGTCGACTTCAATGGCGCGGGCGGCTGCCTCATCGGGCAGAACTGCACGCCAGCCAATGGGCTGACTTGCGTCGAAGTGCGGTAGTGCTTCAGTCCCAGTAGCAGCCGTCTTGCGAGTTGCACGACGACCGCGACGAGAACGAAGAGCAACTGCGCGCGAAGCCACTGCAATAGCTCGAGCTGCTGGTCGAGTAACAACCGTCTTGGGTGTAGCAGCTCACCTTCGAAAAGATGGAGCACGACGTGGCCAAGCCATGACATTCTTCCTGCGCTTGGCTGCCGCCGCCCGAGCCCGACGATGAGCCACCGCCTGTTCCCGACGACGAATTGCCGCCGGTGCCCGATGAAGACCCGCCGCCGGTGCCGGTTGACGGGCGTTTGTTGCTCCCCGCCCCACTGGGAAAATCGGGACCGCAGCCCGTAACGGCCACGACAAGCGCCACGCCGACGACAAAAGCACGCGGGGAAAAACGATAGCGCGACAACATCAACAGCTCCTTGAAAAGGTTCTACTTGTCCGACGCAAGGAGCTGCTCGCCGTTGCAGACTATTCATCAGAAAGCACGCCAGCGCCCGTCAGCGAGCCACAACCACCGGCCGGCACCCAGCGACACTGGCGGAGGCGGCAAGAACTCATCGACATACGACGCGAGCAACCCCATCTCGAGACCATGCACGCGCAATTGCGCAAGGTCGCTCACGTCGACGCCTTGCTTCATTGCACTGCTAACGATGGTCTTGCCGGCCGACCACTTGCCCGGGTCTTCCATCGCGGCGTACGCGACAGGCTTCACATCGCGGCACGCGTATTCAACTGCCTTGTCGGCGATGCGTCCGCTCTTCACGGCCCACACCACAAGCGCCAAGAAAGCGTCGACCAACGCTTTCGGGTGCGCTGCGCTCACTTGGTGCGGAAACTGTGTCGTCGCAAGATCCACCACGTCGTCCGCCGTGATTTTCGACAGCGGGTGCACGACGAACTGCGCGCGACTCCATCGATGAACGAAGCAGTAGGCCATCACGTGGGCAGCGCCATCAAGTTCTGACTGAGCCGACGATTCCAACGCATCGAACGCAGGAGCCTCTCGAAACGCTTCGACCCACGCCAACAAAGTGGCTTGGCACGCCTGAGCTACCTCACGCTTCGTCTTCGCGCTCTGCATGCTACGAGCCCCGCAGCGCCACCTCAATGCGCGCCATCTGCTCTGTCGTCAGCTTGGGCAACACCTCGAGCGCCTTCATATTCTCAACCACCTGCTGCGGTCGGCTCGCCCCGGTAATCACCGTGCTCACGTTGGGGTTCTTCAAGCACCACGCAATCGCCAGCTGCGCCAAGCTGCAGCTTAAGTCAGCCGCAATGGGTTTGAGTCGCTCCACCGCCGCCAGCCGCTCGGGTTTGGCCGCCGCTTCTTGAAGCCACGCGTAATCTTTGTGCGCGAGCCGCGAGTCTGCGGGAATGCCCGCGTTGTACTTGCCGGTCAGCACACCTGACGCAAGCGGGCTCCAAATCGTCGCCCCGTAACCGTGCTCTTTGAAGAGCGTCGCGTATTCGACTTCGAAACGTTCGCGCACCAGCATGTTGTATTGCGGCTGCTCCATCACCGGAGGCGTCAGCCCATGCTCCCGCGCCACGCGAATGGCGGTCACCACGTCAGCCGCGCTCCATTCAGAGGTGCCCCAATAAAAAATCTTTCCCTGGCGCACCAAAATGTCCATCGCGCGCACCGTTTCTTCAATTGGCGTGTGGGGGTCAGGCCGGTGACAGAAACACAAGTCGAGGTAGGGCTGCTGCCAACGCTCGAGCGCGGCGTGCACGCCTTCCATCACGTGCTTGTGCGACAAGCCGGTATCGTTCGGCCCCGAACCACCCCAGAAAATTTTCGTAGAAAGCACCAACCCCGCACGCCGCCAGCCCATTTTCTTCACCACGTTGCCCATCGCCACTTCGGCCTTGCCGTGGGCGTACGCTTCGGCGGCGTCGAAGAAATTCACCCCCGCCTCGTAGGCCGCCACCATGCATGACTGCGCCATTTCGTCGCCCACTTGCCCGCCGTACGTCACCCATGAGCCGAGCGAGAGCTCTGACACCTTGAGACCCGATTTTCCCAATCGCCGATAGTTCATTGAACACAATTCTCCTTCACCCGCGCACATGTACCGCGATTGTGCGCGCTAAACACTCTTGCCAGAACGTGCCGATGCTTTGGGTAGATAAATAGATGGCCGTAGAATCAGCGCTAAAGAGCTTTCAAGAGGTTGCTGAATTTCGCTCCTCTCGCGTACAGACATGAACCCGCTGGAAATTCAGCTGCGAAAAATGAAGCGCGCCGCCAGCTACATGCGCGGCTACCTTCAATTCGACCGTCACGCCAATGACGTGGTGCGCCGCACCGACTTCGGCAATTGCCCGCGCCCCGTGTTGCTGCTTTACGGCTTCTTGTCGACGCGCCGGGTGTTCGAAGTGTTGGAGCACCGTCTGCGCCGCGACCATTTCTGCGTCTGGTCTATCAACCTGGGCGGGCTGTTCGACTCTTTCAACACCAACGGCATCGACGAGTGCGCCGAAAAAGTGCGCGAAAAAGTCGAGCGCCTCTACACCCGCTACCCCCAAATGGGGCCTCTTTCTATCGTCGGTCACTCGATGGGTGGGTTGATTGGCCGTTACTATGTAAAGCGCCTGGGTGGAGATCGCCGCGTGCGCAACCTGATTACCCTTGGCACGCCGCACAACGGCTCACCCACCGCCTACTTGGGCATCGCCACGCACGGGCTCGTCTCACGCAGCGTGTGGCAAATGACGCCGATGTCGCCCTTCATTCGCCGGCTGAAGATGGGCGCGTTTCCCCGCAACGTGCGCTTCGTATCGGTATTCTCGAAAACCGACCGGGTGAACCCTTTTCCCGCGTGCATTTTAGAAGACAACGGCACGCCGAACTTGCTCAACGTCGAAGTCAGCGACGTCGGGCACCGCGAATTCGTAGTGAAGCGCACGGTGTACCAAGTGGTTCGCCGCGAGCTGGCCATAGGTTACGGAGACGCTCCTCCAGAATCGGAAATCACGGTGAGCGGTGCCGCCGCGCAGCCGCGACGCTTGGTTCCTGTTAAGTAATGCCGCATGCCTTCCCGTTGGGACCTGATACTCGACCAAAAGCCGGTACCGGTCATCGACTACCTGTTGGTCGAAGCCGCGCGCTTGTTCGCCAACGACTTGCGCCAATGGCCACCACAGGTCGACGCCGAAGACGCTGCGACGGCACAGCGATTGACGAACCTGGTTGAAACAAACCCCGCCGGCCCTTCAAAAACCGTGTGGAAACACGCCTTTCAGCTCGCCCAATGGGACCTAGAGCACGCCGATGACGCCCGAGACGACTATTTCCGCAACCAGCGTTGGACGGAAGCCGGCCTTTCGGTACAAGAAAAACCCATGTTGTTATTTCTAAACCGGTGGATATTGGAGCAACTGCTCGCGTTCGGCGAGGCCACCCACGGCCGCGTCAACCGCCCGCGCCTCATCGAAGTGTTGCAACACACGCAACGCAACCTGCTTCAGGCGTCACCCGTATGAAAATGCTGACTGGAAAAAGACCTCCCGCCCAGCTGCCCAACACCAATGACCCGTGCTGGTGCGACAGCGGCCAAAAATACAAGAAGTGCCACAAAGAGGCCGACAACGCGTACCTGCGCGAAGAGCGCCGGCTGCTCGAAGAAAACCGCATTCGCAAAGGCAAGGTCGGCCCCCAGCGCGAAGTGCCTGAACACATTGCCCGCCCTGAGTATTTGAAGAACCCAGGCGGAGAGCCCGCCGAAGGTAACGGCCGCTTGGTGCGCACCGCCGAAGAATTGGTGCGCATGCGAAAAGCCGGAGCCGCCGCCGCCAAAGTGCTGCGCCTTGCGGGAGAAGCCGTGCGCCCAGGCGTCACCACTGACCAGCTCGATGCCATTGCCCACCAAGCCGCTATCGACTTGGGCGCATACCCCAGCCCGCTCGGGTACCGCGGTTTTCCCAAATCAATTTGCAGCTCGCCCAATGAAGTCATTTGCCACGGCATTCCCGACAGCCGCGCACTGCTTGACGGCGACATCGTCAATTTAGACATCACCGTGTTCTTGAACGGCGTGCACGGAGACACCAACGCCACCTTCTTGGTCGGCAACGTCGACGACGACTCGCGCCGCCTGGTCGACGTGACGCGCGAATGCATGATGCGGGGCATCAAAGCCATTAAACCCGGCCGCCCGGTGAGCGACATCGGTCGCGCCATCGAAGCGCACGCCGACGAGCACGGTTATGGCGTGGTGCGCAGCTACTGCGGTCACGCCATTGGCGACGTGTTTCACGGCGAGCTGCAAATTCCCCATTATTTCGACGCCCGCGCCAACACCAAAATGGAGGTCGGCATGACGTTCACCGTCGAGCCGATGATTACCATGGGCACTTTCGACTGCTACCTGTGGGACGACGAGTGGACCGTGGTGACCCGCGACCTGCGCCGCACCGCGCAGTTCGAGCACACCATCGTGGTGACTGAAACCGGCGCTGAGATTCTGACCAAAGAGTGAGCGCCGCCTCATTCACCACTCACTTTGATGAGCGCTTGCCCGTGCTCGACGGTTTGCGTGGCATCGCCGTGTCGCTGGTGATTCTCTTTCACTGCGCCATCGACGGCCCTCGCTACATTGCCGACGCGTCACCGCTCTGGGTGGGCTTGGGCTGGAGCGGCGTCGACCTCTTCTTCGTGCTCTCGGGCTTTCTCATCACCCGAATTCTGCTCGCCACCCGCGACGACGAGGGCTACTTCAAAAAATTTTACGCGCGCCGCGTGCTGCGCATTTTTCCGCTCTTCTATTTGTACCTGCTCGTCTTCTTCGTGCTCCACCAAGGCCTGGGCGGCGCAAGTTGGATGCAACTGACCCACTTGTCGAACTGGTACGTGCAGTTGCTCGGCGATTGGGGGCCCGAATCACCCTCTAACCTCACCTGGTCGCTCTCGATTGAAGAGCAGTACTACTTGGTGTGGCCCTTCGTGGTGTTTCACCTGCGTGACAGCAAGCTGAAGCTCGCTTGCTGGGCAATGGTGGTCGGAGCGCTGTTGGTGCGGTTTTCATTTCTCGCGCCCCAAGCGCCGGCCATCGGCATATACGTTTCTACCTTAGCTCGCGTCGACACCTTCGCGATGGGCGGGTTGGTGGCGTTGTCGCTGCGCGCAGGCACTCTCTCGAAGACAACGCCCCTCATCGTGTTGGGCCTGGGCGCGTTCGCCACCGCGGCGGTGATTGCCTGGCAGCACACCTTCGTTTTCGCGTCGATGGCCCCGGGGGCGCTGGTGCTTTTCTTGAGCTGCTTGGCGGCGACGTACGCCTCAGCCCTCGCCGCGCTGGTACGGCACAGGCAAACGCCGTGGGCGCGCAAAATTTTCGAGAACCCGCTGCTCGTCAAATTGGGCAAGCACAGCTACGCGATGTACTTGTTTCATGTCGAAGTCATCTTCGGCTTGAAGTGGCTCTTTGAAACGGGGCCACTTGGCTTTTTTTCGAGCAGCCCGCCCGCATTGGCCGTGCTCGCGTTTTGGTTGCTCGCATTCACCCTGACACTGGGGCTTTCGGTGGCGCTGTGGCACCTGCTTGAAAAGCGCTTCCTCGCACTGAAGAAGCACTTCGCCTACGCCTGAACTAATTCGGAGCCGGCATCGCCACGCGAATGGTGCGGCAGGTGGGCGAGGTACCCATTGACGGGCAATTATCAGTCATCACCAGGGGCGCGACTTCAGCCCCGTTCTCGATGCAAACGTAAGCCATGCGCTGCCCGCTCGGTAGCCGTGTCTCGGTTTGGCGCGGCCCGCTCCACAACTCGGCCCACACCAAGAAGTCTGAACCGGTGCCCACTTTCAAGAAGGGGTTGCGAAAAATAGTGGCCGTTTGGCTGGTGTTAATCGGCAACACGTCGAAACCGAGCAGCTGAAACTGGGTGTGGCGCTCAATCTGATCAACGTCGGCAACCGTCTTACCCGTCGCCACCGCCGCGACCGAGGCGCACGTCACTGGCGAGCCGTCGTAGCCACGCTTGCGAATGAAGCGGGTATTGGCTGAACGCGGCACGGTAGAGACACCGGCCCAGGTGGCCTGGGTGTCGATTTCGAACCGAATCTCAATCGCCTCGTTTAGCTGTTTGCAGATGCCGTCGAAGCACTCAGGCAACGGAGTGTCGAAAGTGTAATTCTGCGTCAGGCAGTTGGCCTGTTGCGCACACACCCGGCCGCAATGCTCGCAGGGGCCAGAGCCGGGCACGAAAACACCCCCGTCGGGCAGGCAGTACGGCTCACTGGCACATTCATAGTCGAGGCAGTCGGCCGCGCCAGACATGTCGTCGTCGATGCCGTTGTTGCAAATCTCGCCTTTTTTGCAGGCGCCAAGCACGCACGTCAGCGCCACCACCCAGAGAATTTTCACAGACACTTCCCTTGGCAGTTTCGGTCAGCTG
The DNA here is from genome assembly GCA_019694575.1 of Myxococcaceae bacterium. GTDB lineage: Bacteria > Myxococcota > Myxococcia > Myxococcales > Myxococcaceae > JAIBBR01. Next base: position 19,200 of record JAIBBR010000049.1, on the reverse strand, counting down.
GCACGCACGCTTGTTGACCGGTGTTGGTCGTCAAGCACACGAAGCCTTGTGGGCATTCTTGGCCGCCACCACACGCGCGGGCGCAGTAGCTCTGGTTGTCAATCAACGTCACGCACAAGCCGCCGCTGCATTCGGCCGGCGAGCTACACGCACGGCAATAAGGAAAAACCGCCTTCGCGCTTTGGCATTCGAGCTTGGTCGGGTCGCACACTTCGCAGCCGCCACACGCCACCGTGCCCTGGCAGACGCTCTTGCCACCCACCATTGGCCCTTCACACTGGTGGTTAGTCATGTTGCAGCGTTGATCTAACGGGCAGTTCTGTTGGGTGCTGCAGCCGCCTTCGCAGCGGTAGCGCTCACCTACCTTTTGGCAGGTCTTGCCCAATGGGCAGTCTTTGTCTTGCTGGCAGAAGGGCATGCATTGGCCCACCGACTGGCCGCCCGACAAGGTGCAGACCTTGTTCGCAGGGCAGTCGACGTCGGTGGTGCACTCACCCACCGGCTCGCAAATTTTGTTGCTACAGCGCAACGTGGCGGCGCCACAGTCAGCGTCGATGCTGCAGTCAGCAACGCAGATTTTGTTACGCGGGTCGCACGAAGTACCGAAAGGGCAAACTTGGTCAACCGCCACGCACTTGCCGCGCGCGGGGTCGCACCGCTGGCTCAAGTCGCCACAATCAGCCGTGACATTGCAGGTGCGCAATGCGTCAGGCGTGCAGCCTTTGAAGTTGGAGCAGTGCGGCAATTGCCCCGGCAGCGGGCTCGATTCAGGCCAGCACTGCTTGGCACCGTCTTTGTCTTCACATGACGCACCCCGCGGGCAGTCGACATCGGTGACGCACGCCTTGCCGCAGAACTTTTGGTTCAGCTCGGCATCAGCCACGCAGTTGTCGTTGGCGCCGCCGCATTCACGGTTGTCGGTGCAGGTTTCGCAAAAGCTCTTCAGCGGCCGGCAAGAACGCGTCGAAGAGTCGCAAAACTCGGTTTCGCCGCAGTCAGCGTCGCCGGTGCAGCCGGTAATCTCGGTGACACACAACCCGGTGTAGTTGTTACAGAAGCGCGGCACCGAGTCGGCGCTCAGACAGCTCTCGTCAGAAAGGCAAATGCACTGCCGCCGCACCTTGTCGCAGCGCAAGTTGCCGCACTCGGCGTCGACGTTGCACGAGCGGCCCACGTAGTTGAGCGAGCCACCGTCAAATTTTGAAGTGTTGCTGACCGGGCACCCCGAAAGGAGTGCCACGGCGAAAAAGAAATTGAGCGGCAGCCAAGCGGCTTTCATAGCGGGGGCCGCTCTTAGCGCGCTTTCCCCGCCTGAAGCAATGCAGGCTTACCGGTTCATCGACCCCAAGAACTCGGTGTTCGATTTACTCGAGCGCATGTGCTTGAGCACGAACTCCATGGCGTCGATGGGCGTGAACGGGTGCAGCACTTGGCGCAGCGCGGTGATGCGCACCAGGTCGGCCGGGGTGAGCAGCAACTCTTCTTTGCGCGTACCCGACTTGTTGATGTCCAAGCAGGGGAAAATGCGCTTTTCGAAGAGCTTGCGGTCGAGCACGATTTCAGAGTTACCCGTGCCCTTGAACTCTTCGAAAATCACTTCGTCCATGCGGCTGCCGGTGTCGATGAGCGCAGTGCCAATGATGGTGAGCGAGCCCCCTTCTTCAATGTTGCGCGCGGCACCGAAGAAGCGCTTCGGCTTGTGCAGCGCATTGGCGTCGACACCGCCCGAGAGAATCTTGCCCGAGGGCGGCACCACCGTGTTGTACGCGCGCGCCAGACGGGTAATCGAGTCGAGCAGAATGCACACGTCGTGCTTCTGCTCGACCAGACGCTTGGCCTTGTCGATGACCATCTCAGCCACTTGTACGTGACGGGTGGCCGGCTCATCGAAGGTCGAAGAGACAACTTCACCCTTCACATTGCGCTGCATGTCAGTCACTTCTTCAGGGCGCTCGTCGACCAGCAGCACGATGAGAAAGATGTCGGGGTGGTTCTTCGAAATCGCATGCGCGATGTTCTGCAACAACACCGTCTTACCGGCCTTGGGAGGCGCCACAATCAAGCAGCGCTGCCCCAAACCAATCGGGCAGAACATGTCGATGATGCGGGTGGTCATTTCAGCGCCGTCGTGCTCGAGCTTGAGCTTCTTGGTCGGGTACAGCGGCGTGAGGTTGTCGAAGAGAATGCGCTCTTTGACGTCAGCCGACATCGGGTCGACGAAGTTGATTTTGTCGACGCGCTGCAAGGCAAAGAAGCGCTCGCCCTCACGCGGCTGGCGAATGGGGCCGGTGACGGTGTCGCCAGGTCGCAAGTTGAAGCGGCGCACCTGCGACGGAGAGCAGTAAATGTCGTCGGGGCTGGGCTGGTAGTCCGAGTCGGCGCTGCGCAAGAAACCAAAGCCGTCCGAGAGCAGCTCCATGACGCCTTCGGCCTGCACTTCGTACCGCTTCTCGGCCACGTTGCTGAGAATCGAAAAGAGCAGCTCTTGTTTCTTCAAGCCTTGCGCGTCTTCGATGCCCAAGCTGTGGGCCATGCGCGAGAGCTCGACAATTTTCATGCGCTTCAAGTCGTTGAGCTTGAGCGTCTGCAGCTCGCCGTCACCGTGCTTTTCGACCGCGGGAGGAGGCGACGCCACCGGCTCTTCAACCTTCTCTTCAACCGGCTCTTCGGCGACGTCACGCGACTCTTGCAGCTCATCGTCGCGCACCGGGCGCGGCATGGCCGTCAAAATCGGCTTCAGCTTGCCCCCCTCTTCGCCGCTTTCTGCCCCGGCGTCATCTTCGCCACGCGCGGCTTTCGCCTTCTTGCGGGGCTTGTCATCATCAGCGGCGCGGGCCTTCTTCTTCTTCGGCTCGTCATCAGCTTCTTCGGTCGATTTCGCGGAACGTGCTTTGGGCATGTGAAGCTCTTGGGAGTGGGGTCAATCGGGCCGACACCTTGGTTGAAAGCTAAGGCGAAGGCGCTGTTGTTTGGCTTGAGTACTGGCAGCGCCGTTACTTACGGGCGCCGCTTTGTTGAAACGGTTAAGACGAAAACCACCGTATTGATGCGCTCTTTGGGTGTCAACAGCGAAACAGGTGAAATACCAATCGCTGATAGTGACTTGGCCGCGTGCAGGTGTGCTCATTTTTGCACCATTGGCTAAGCGGTAGGGTGTGAATGCCCAAGGCCGAGCCCAACAGCTGCGCGAGCAAATCGCCTATCACAACCACCGCTACTACACGCTCGACCAGCCAGAAATATCAGACGCTTCGTTCGATGCACTGCTGCGCGAATTGATTGACATTGAAACGGCGAACCCCCAGCTCGTCACACCCGACTCGCCCACCCAACGCGTGGGAGGCGTCGCGTCAGAAAAGTTCGCCAAAGTCACCCACCGGCAACAAATGATGTCGCTCGGCAACGTATTCGACGACGCCGAGCTCTCTGAATTCGACGAGCGTGTGCGCAAGTCGCTCAACCTCGAGGTGGCCGAGTACGTCTGCGAGCCCAAGATGGACGGGCTGGCCATCGAGCTCGTCTACGAGCACGGCCGCTTCGTGCAGGGTTCTACCCGTGGCGACGGGGTGATTGGCGAAGACGTCACGCCGAATTTGCGCACGGTGCGCAATCTGCCGCTGGTGCTGAAAGAGGCGCCCACGCTGTTGGAGGTGCGCGGCGAAATTTTCATGCGCAAGGCCGACTTCGCGAAAATGAACAAGCAGCGCGAAGAAGCAGGCGAAGAGACCTTCGTCAACCCGCGCAACAGCGCTGCTGGAGCGCTGCGCCAGTTAGACCCCCGCTCGACCGCTGCTCGCCCCCTCTCGCTCTTCGTTTATGAATTGGGCACGGTAGAAGGTGTTTCGTTCGAGAACCATTGGAAGAAACTGGAGTGGCTCGAGAAGGCCGGCTTTCCCGTGAACTCCCGGCGGTTTCGAGCCAAAGGCCTGGCCCACGTGCGCGAGGTCTATGAAAGGTTGATGGGCGAGCGGCATTCGCTGCCTTACGAAATTGACGGCCTGGTGGTGAAGGTCGATCAAGAAGACCACCGCCGCCGTTTGGGCCAGGTGTCAAAGACGCCGCGCTGGGCAATTGCGTACAAGTTTCCCCCCGAAGAAGCAGAGACGGTGGTTGAAAACATCGCCATTCAAGTCGGTCGCACCGGAGCGCTCACTCCCGTCGCCAATTTGAAACCGGTCTTCGTCGGTGGCGTCACCGTCACCAACGCCACGCTGCACAACGAAGACGAGCTGAACCGCAAAGACGTGCGGGTCGGTGACTGGGTGTTCATTCGCCGCGCGGGCGATGTGATTCCCGAAGTGGTGAAGGTCATCACCAGCAAGCGCGTGGGTGAGCCCGCGAAATTCGCTTTCCCCACGCAATGCCCGGTGTGCGGCACTTTGGTGCTGAAAGACCCTGAAAAAGCCGTGCAGCGCTGCCCGAGCGAAACGTGCCCCGCGAAAATGGCCGGCCGCTTACGCCACTTCGCCACCCGCCCCGCGATGGACATCGACGGCCTCGGCGACAAGTTGTGCGAGCAGCTCGTCGCCACCGGCGCGGTGAAAACGCAGGCCGACTTGTACAAGCTCGACGTGGCGAAGCTGATGGCGCTGGAGCGCTTGGGCGAAAAGAGCGCACAGAACTTGGTCGACGCGTTGGAGCGCTCCAAAAAAACCACGCTGCGCCGTTTCATTTACGCGCTGGGCATACCGCAGGTGGGTGAAGCCACCGCCAAAGCGCTGGCCGAGCATTTTCGAGCAGTGCCTGCCCTGCTCGCTGCCGACGTCGAAACGCTGAAAGCGGTGAAAGACGTGGGGCCTGAAGTGGCGCGCTCCATCTTCGAATTCTTTGCCTTCGACGAAAACAAACGCATGGTGCACGCGTTGCTCGAGGCGGGTGTCACGCCCGCGCCTCCCGAAGCCTCAACCGCCGGCCCGTTCTCAGGCAAAACAGTGGTGCTTACCGGCACACTTTCGAAAATGGGCCGCGACCAAGCGAAAGAAGAAATCGAACGCCGCGGCGGCAAAGTGTCGGGCAGCGTGTCGAAGAAAACCGATTTTCTGGTGGCCGGAGCAGAAGCTGGCAGCAAGCTCACCAAAGCCAAAGAGCTCGGTGTGCGGGTGCTCGACGAAGACGCTTTCGCAGCTCTTTTACAAAGCTAACCGCACAAAAAAGCGGAGCCTCGCAAAGAGACTCCGCCCTTGAACTGGCGCGTAACGCTACTTGGGAGGCTGCAGCAGCGTGAACATTGCCCCTTGGGGGTCCATACAGACGGCGTAACGACCCACCGTGGGAATGTCCATCGGCTCGCTCAGCACTTTGCCGCCGTGCTTCGCAATCACTTTGCATGTGTCGTCGCAGTGGTTGACACGAAAGCAGGTGCTCCAGTTGCTCGGTGTGCCCTTCATTTCAGGCGGTGTGCCGAACATGCCACCAATCATCGTGTCACCCGCTTTGAACACGGTATACGCATGGCCGCCCATGTCCATCGGGGTGGTTTGCCAGCCGAAGAGCTTGGCGTAGAAGCCGCCCGCAATGTCCATATTGCTGGTCATCAGCTCGTTCCAGCACATGGCGTTGGGCTCGTCGTACAAGTACGGGCCCATCGACTTCATCGACTGCCACATGGCCACCATGCCACCGGTAGGGTCGGCAATCACCGACATGCGGCCGGGGCCCACGTTCATCGGTTGCACCATGACGTTGCCCTTCAAGGTGGTGCACTTCTGCGTCATTTGGTCGCAGTCTTCGACCGCGACGTACGCCAGCCAATGGGGAGGCGCGCCCATTTTTTTGGCCTGCGCGGGCAGCTGCATCACCCCGCACACGTTTTTGCCGCCGATGTTCGCCATCGCATAGGTCGAGCCGTCGCTCATCTTCTCGGCCATTTCAGACATTTGCCAGCCGAACACGTTTGTATAGAACTGCCGCGCCGCCAGCGGGTCATTGGCGTTGTATTCTGCCCAGCAAAAGTTACCAGGCGCCCTCTTCATGAATTCAGGCATTGAATGCTCCTTGTGAAGAAATGGGTGAGGCCACAGGGTTGTCATCCCGTGGCCTCAAGTGATCAAGCAAAGAGTGGGGTTAATACGCGCTTACTTCTTCACTAACTCGACACGGCGGTTCGCCGCCCACGCCGCTTCGTTGGCCCCCTGCTGTGCCGGCCGGTTCTCGCCGTAACCGATGGGGTCAAGGTCGCCGTCTTTCACGCCCAAGGTCACCAGGTACTTCTTCACCGACTCGGCACGACGGTTAGAAAGCTGCAGGTTGTACTCTTCAGTACCGCGGTCGTCGGCATGGCCTTCGAGCCGCAACTTGACGCCTTCTTTCTTGATGCACTCGGCCAAAGTGGCGAGCATTTGTTGGCCTTCGATGGTCAGCTTGCTCTCGTTGAAGTCGAAGTGAATCGGCTCGTACGTGCACACCTTCGCCGTCTTCACCGCGCAGGTACCGGCCACGCACTCTTGGCCCGAAGGGCAGTCGTCATTCACCGCACAGGTGCCCGGCTTCTTGAAGTTGGGGTCCACCATGCACTTGCCGTGCGAGCACTTGCTGCCAGTGCCGCACTGGCCGTCGTCGGTGCACTCAGGCTTGGGCACGCACTTGTTCATGTCGCATACAAAGCCGGCTTTGCAGTTGGCGTCGGTGGCGCACTCGCGGCACATGCCCTGAACGCAGACTTCGCCTTTTTCAGTGCAGTGCTCGTCGTTTTCGCACTTCGGGTAGGTCGGCTTACAGGCTGCTACAAGAGCGGACATTCCCACCGCTACCAGCCACAATCTTCGGTTCATCATTTACCGCCTCCCAAGTTTGTTCTTTGCAAAACGCGCGAAACTCAACGGTATTTCGCTCATCGGCAAGCGGGTTGCAATCGTAACCCTCACTGCCTTGAAAGCGCGGCAGAATAGCCACACCCCGTTGGGTGTTCTCGGAGCCACATGTCACTCGCCACTGTCCTTCTCGTTGATGATGAAAAGAACATTCTGCTCACCCTGAACCAGGCACTGCAGCTCGAGGGGTACCAAACCGAGCTCGCCGCGGGAGCTCAGCTCGCGCTCGACCTGCTCGCCGCCAAGCCGGTCGACGCGGTGGTGATGGACGTGAAGATGCCTGACCTCGATGGGCTCACCGCGCTAGAGCGCATCAAGAAGCTGCGCCCCGAATTGCCGGTCATCATGATGAGCGGGCACGGCACCATCGAGACCGCGGTCAAAGCGACTCAGAAGGGCGCACGAGACTTTTTAGAAAAGCCCATTTCGCGTGACCGGCTGTTGCTCGCGGTGAAGAACGCGCTCGAGCACCAGGCGGTGGTTGAAGAGCTGTCGACCTTGAAAGCCGAAGTCAGCCGCTACGAAATGGTGGGCAAGAGCAGCGCACTGCACCGGGTTTTTACGCTGATTCGAAAGGCCGCTCCGACCGAAGGCCGGGTGCTGATTTCAGGCGAAAACGGGTCGGGCAAAGAATTGATTGCCCGCGCCATTCATTCGCATTCGAAGCGCAAAGCCGGCCCCTTCGTGAAGCTCAACTGCGCCGCGGTGCCGCATGACTTGATTGAGAGTGAGTTGTTCGGCCACGAAAAAGGCGCCTTCACCGGAGCGGTCACCGCCCGGCGCGGCAAGTTCGAGCTCGCGCACACCGGCACGCTGTTTCTCGACGAAGTGGGAGACATGCCGGCGTCGATGCAGGCGAAGTTGCTGCGCGTGCTGCAAGAGGGCGAGTTGGAGCGCGTAGGCGGCGGTGAAACCATCAAAGTCGACGTGCGCGTGGTGGCGGCGAGCAACAAAGACTTGCAGAAAGAAATCGTCGCCGGCCGTTTTCGTGAAGACCTCTATTTTCGCTTGAACGTGGTGCAAATTCATTCGCCGCCTTTGCGCGAGCGCCGCGAAGACATTCCCTCGCTGGTGGAAACGTTTTTAGAAGAAGCCTGCCGCACCAACGGCCGCAAGCCACTGCGTCTGGCCCCCGAAGCATTGGGGTTGCTCGTGGCACACGACTACCCCGGCAATGTGCGCGAGCTACGCAACCTGGTCGAGCGACTGGTGATTTTGAGCGAAGGCCCGTACGTGTCGAAAGAAGAAGCGGCCGCGCTGCTGCCCAGCCCCCATGCGGAAAGTTCGGGTGCGATGACCCAGGTGCCGCGAATTTCCACGCCGGCGCCGGTGCCCGCGGTGAACGTCACCCTGCCCACACCGCTCTTTCGCCCTGACCGCACTTTTCGCGACCAGGTCGATGACGCTGAACGCGACATCATTTTGGGCGCGTTGTCTTTCACCCGCGACAACGCGACTGAAGCCGCCAAGCTGCTCGATTTGGAGCGTGGCCATTTCTACAAAAAGATGAAGTCGCTGGGGTTGCGCCGTTCGGGAGGAGAAACCAGTTCTGCGTCGACTGACCCCTCAGCCACGCCTGAAGCGTAACGCCGGCCAAGGGCAAGGTGGTAAAGGCAGCGCGATGACGCTCATTTCTTCGATTCTGTTCGCGCTGGTGGCGCTGCTTCACGTCTGGTTCATGGCGTTAGAAATGTTTCTTTGGGAAAAACCGCTCGGCCTAAAAACCTTTCGGCAATCGAAAGAACAGGCCGCGGTGACGGCCGTGCTCGCCAAGAACCAGGGGCTGTACAACGGCTTTCTCGCCGCCGGCATCGTGTGGGGGCTGGCAGAAGGCCCGGCCTCGCCCATGGGTCAAAGGGCGCTCATTTTCTTCGGCGCATGCGTGGTGGTGGCGGGCCTTTACGGCGCGTGGTCGACCGGCAAGCGGCAGATTCTTTATGTGCAGACCCTGCCGGCGATGCTGGCACTGGGCAGCCTGGTGCTTTGAGCAATGCTTTGACCGCAAAGTTGTCACGGGTGTACGAAGAGCCACCCTGCCGGGCCGGCGCGGGGCGTCTCAACAAGGAACCCGAATGAAATCGTTGATCCAAGTTGCCGTCGTCGCCGTGGTCTTCGCCTCGGGCGCTGCTTTTGCCAACAAGCCGTGCAAGTGGACGGACGCTGACAAAATCAAAACGCACCTCGAGTCGAGCATCACCTACCCGACGACCGGTAAAGCAGTGAAAGAGGCGTACAAGACTGAAGAGCTCACGAAAGAAGAGCGCGCCTGCTTCGACGGCAAAATCAAAGATGGCGCGAAGTTTAAGACCGCGCACGATGTCGAAGTCGCGCTCGGCGTGGCACCCAAAGCCGAGAAGTAAACCGCATTTTCAAAATGCAGTCTCCAGGGGTCCCGGTTCGTCCTTTGCGGCAACCGGGGCCTCTTTTTGCATGGTTCGCCTGGCTCGACAAAACTGACATTCTGCTGACATTCTGCCTCGGCTCCAGAAGGCCTATGTCTGGTTTCGCTACAACAAAATACATTCAGAGGAAATTTAAACCAAACAAACCACTTGAATTTTGTAATCGGCACAGCGGTTGCTCAAAATCACACCCATGGTTCTTCTTCGCACCAGTGGCTGTGTATTGATTGCGTGGTTGGCAGCCTGTGGCGGCCCTCAGAAACCGATGCTTGATGCGGGCGTCGACGCCGGCTGCAAACCGGGTGACGACTGCGAGCCGCCGGTCGTCACCATCGAGCAGCCTGACGGTGGGCAGACGCTGGTGGGCGAGGTCGATATCGCGGGTACCGTCACCGATAACTCGCAGGTGCCCGTGAAAATCGAGCTGCTCATCGACGACCAATTGGTTGACCACAACGACATGACCCCGCTGCGCTGGAGCTTTCGCATCAACACTGCGGGTTATAAAGACGGCCAGCACACGCTGAAGGTACGCGCCACCGACTGGGCTCTAAACCAAAGCGTCGTCACTCAGTCAGTGCGTACCGAAAAAATTCAGCTGCCCACCTGCCCCGCCAACACCTGGTTGATGATCTACTGGCCGAACCAAACATTGACCGGTACGCCAGGCTTTGCGCGTTGTGAAAGCCAAGCCATTGACTACGACTGGCAAAGCGGAGCGGTGCCGGGCACCTCGCCCATTAATTCGTTCTCGCTCTCATGGACCGGCCATTTCACCTTCGACGCGGCGGAATATGCGTTCGAGGCCTTCGCCGACGACGGGGTTCGCGTCTATGTTGACGACATACAAATCATCAACGAGTGGCGGCACCAGAGCGCCATGCCCAGTAACCCCTTCACCGCGCGCAAAACGCTGACCGCGGGCACGCATTCGGTGCGGGTCGAGTATTACGAAGAGACCGACGTGTCGCGAATCAACGTGAGGTGGGCGAAAGTACCGTAGGGGCCGGCCCCAAGGCTTAGGGCCAGCCGCAAAATAAACGCTCCATATCAGCGCCGATCCATCCCGGCTGTCCGCGTTGCGCTCCCTGCGACTTACCACTGGTAAATCTTAGGTCGCGCGCCTCGCCGTCCGGGCGCCTCGGCGCAGATCTCGGACCGTTTATTTTGCGGCGGGCCCTTACGCGGTACGGCGCGAGGTCAACCCCCGCTTGAGCAGCCACGCATTCATCGCCGCCAACGCCGCGAGCAGGCCGGCTTGAAGAAAGGTGCTCACATCACCGCCCGGTTTCGCGCCTTCAATCAGCACCCACCGAGGGCTGACTTCACCCATCGCCGCGAGCTTCTGAAACCCGTCGACTTCGTAGCGGTCAGCGTCGGCCCGCGCGAGCAAACGGCCCCGCACCAAGAAAGGGCGTTGATCAGGCTGCGCCGGCACGCTGCCGGGTTTCCACGGCTCGCTTTCTAACGCACCACGCACCAGGGCAATCGGCGTGTCGCGAATGCCCACCATCACAATCACCTTGCCTTTGTCTTGACCGAAGGTGCCACGCAACGTGGGCTGCCCGTGAAGCTCGACGTAACGGTTGTTGGGAGGCGCCTGCAGCCGGTACTGCCCTTCGCTGCCCAGCGACACCGGTTCGCGGCTCGAAAAGAAATAGGCGATGTCGAGGCGCATCATGAACAGCATGGCCAGGCACGCCAACAGCGCGAGCCCCGACACCATCGGCTTCACGCCGACAGGGCTCTTTTGCGAAAGGCGCGTCTCTAACTCACGCATGCGCGCGCTGCGCTCGCTCTCGATGTTGATGGGCTCGTCTGACGTCACGCCGCGCCGCTCTTAGGGCACGTTGAAGATCTTTTTGATGTCAGCTTCGACTTCGTCTTTGGTGCACACCTTGGCCAAGGCGAGCTCTTCGATGAGCAACGCACGCGCGCTGTCGAGCATCTTGCGCTCACCAAACGACAAGTCTTTGTCGCCCTTGAGCAAGTAGAGGTCGCGTAACACTTCGGCGATTTCGAACACCGAGCCAGTCTTAATCTTCTCGTTGTACTCGCGGTAACGGCGGTTCCACGTCGTGGAGTCGACTGAGATCTGCTTCTCTTTCAAAATCGAGTACACCTGCTTCACGTCGTCTTCGCTGATGATTTCGCGCAGACCGCTCGAGCCCGCCTTGTTGATGGGAATGTAGTACTTCACATTTTGGCCCGCGCCGTCTTTGCGAATGCGCAACACATAGAAAGCCTGACGTTGGCCGGCAATCTGCTGATGCTCGATGCCCGTCACTTCACCCACGCCAATACCGGGAACCACTGCACGGTCGCCTACCTTGAAGATTTGCTGCACGAGTTGCCGCTCCTTGGGCCGTAAAGCCTCGATTATTGGGGAACTTTCTTACCTTGTACCACATCTTTGACTTGACCGCCACAGTGACAGCCCGCTAAAGTTTCGCCCCTTTAGATGTCGCGGGGTTGGGAGGGGTTGGGCGATGGTGCGCGTGTCTTGGAACGCTCTGCGTGAGCGGCCTTTTGTTTTTCCAGTCATCTTCTTGTGCGTAGGCGCGGCGGCTGCCGACCCGTCGGCGTTGCCGTTTTCAATCACCGGCGCGCTGTTTCTCGCTTTTGTTCTATTTTCCCTTCTTTTTTCAATGCCTTGGGGCAGGCATGCGGCATTGCTAGCGGCCTCGGCGTGTTTGGGCCTCTGTCTTTCAACAGGTGAGGGGCAGACTTTTGTTCCCTCGTGGGGCGACGCCGCTCGACTCACGGGTGTCATCGAGCACGTCGAAGCGAGTGAGCAGGGCACGTACCTGCGGCTGCGCGTCGACACCGTCGATGAGCAGCCTGCGCGATTCATTGCCGGGTTGTCGTCAGACGGCACGTTGCAACCTGCGCTCGCGGTTGGCCAGCGCATCGCCGTTTCGACGAAGCTCAAGCCCTATGCCCCCGCGTCGAACCCAGGCGAGATAAACAACGACGCTCTCTACCGTCACCGTGGGCAACGGTTTCGCGGCAGCTTCGAAGCCGCGCGGGTAGCACGGTTGTCAGCGCCAGCGGCATGGAGGCAATGGTTGGCGGCGGAGCATTCACAACTCTCTACCCTGGCCTTCAACATGGCTCCTGACCGGGAAAGCGCGGCGCTGTTTCTCACGCTCGCTTCGGGAGCGCGCGAAACGCTCTCGCCCGAAGCCGAAGTCGCCTTTTCACGCAGCGGCTTGGCGCACGTGCTGTCGGTGAGCGGCCTGCACGTCGCGGCGTTGGCGTTGGCGCTGTCGTGGCTGTTGCGCTGGGCTCTGGTGCGCACACCTCTGCTCTGGCTGCGGCAGGTCGACGCGCGCCGGCTCGCGGCTTTGGCGTGTCTACCATTGCTATGGGCTTATGTGATTTTCACCGGAGCGCAGGCTCCGGCGGTGCGCTCGGCGGTGATGGCCAGCGCCTACTTCGCGGGCGTGGCCATGGCGCGACAGAGCGACGGGTTGAACGCGGTGGCATTGGCCGCGGGTGTCATGGTGGCGCTTTCACCGTCGAGCCTCTTCGAGCTGTCGCTGCAGCTTTCGTTTCTCGCGGTGTTGAGCTTGCTGTTGCTGGTACCCAAGCTGGAGTCAGGCTTGGGGCTGCCGAAGCCGTCTAACGCTGATGCAGGCCGCCTGGCGTGGCTAAAGCGATTCACCCACTCTGCGTTGCGCACTGCCTACGCGAGCGTGGCAGTGACCTTGGCCACGTTGCCCCTGCTCGCAAGCGCGTTCGGTCAGCTCAGCGTGGTGAGCGTGGTCGCCAACATGCTGGCGCTGCCACTGTCAGGCGCCTTGGCGGTGTTGGCGGCCGCAGCTGCGCTCGCCAGTGTGTGTGGGCTTTCGCTCGCGGTTCCACTGGTGTGGCTGGGCACACATGCGGCGTATCTGTTTCAAGCGATGACCTATGCGTTCGCGGCGCCGTCATTTGCGGCAGTGGCCGTGCCACCGCCTGAGGTGGGGTGGTCAGTCAGCTGGTACCTTTTGCTCGCAGTCTGGTGTTTGGCGGCACCGCGGCCGTCGCGCATCGCGGGTTACGCGTTGCTGCCGTGCCTGTTTTTTTTGAGCGGCTTTACCCTACGGCCTTCGGCCGACACGCTGCAGGTGACTTTTCTTGCCGTGGGGCACGGCGACGCCACGGTGGTGAGCTATCGCGGCCAGCATGTATTGATTGACGGCGGCGGTGTGCCGCGCGGAGCCGACACTGGGCGGCGCTATGTGCTGCCGTACTTGCGCAAGCGCGGCATCGCTTCGCTCGACTTGACGGTGTTGAGCCATGCTCACCCCGACCATGCACTGGGGCTCGCGTCGACCTTGCGTGAAATAACGACAAAGCGGTTGTGGCTTTCGGCCGCATCGGAGCCGGGCGCGCTGGAGGCCGAAGTCATCACCGCCGCGCGCGGGGCCACCGTCGAGCGCATCGAGCAGGGGCACCCGCCGTTCTGGTTGGGTAAGGCACGTGTCGAGGTCGTGGGTCCTCCCAAAGAACGGGCGCTGCTCGAGAGTGAGAATGACCGTTCGAGCGTGCTGCGGCTCGACTACGGCGAGGTCAGCTTTCTGCTCACCGGCGACATTGAAGAGGCCGCCGAGCAATCGCTGAGCTGGCAGCCGGTCACCGTGCTCAAAGCGCCGCACCATGGCTCACGAACGTCTTCGACGCCGGGCTTCGTCGCCTCGACCCAGCCACGCTACGTGGTGTTCTGCGTGGGGCGGCAAAACCGCTATCACCTGCCGAGCGATGAAGTGGTGCAGCGGTATGAAAACATCGGCGCGCACTGTTACCGAACAGATCGTGACGGCGCCGTCACTTTTCGAACCGACGGCCATGCCCTCAGCGTCGAAACGTTCTTAGAACCGGCAGAACCCGCAAAGGGCTCGCCGTGATTCATCACGACCTTTTGCGGCGCGAAGCAAGTATCACGATGAGACCCAACAGCACCACCGCGCCTCCGACGATGAGCGGCAGGGGCAGGCCTTTCTCTTCGGCCGGCCGCGCTTCGACCGGGGGCAGTACCGCTTTGGCAACTGCCGGCTTGCCCGCGTCAACCTCAACCGCCGGGGGAACAACGGCCACTGCTCCTGCGTCAACCGGTTCAGAAACAGGCGTCGGCACCGGGCGTGGCACCGGCGCTTGCGCCACTTCAACTGGCGAAGACTTGGCGCTCATCTCTTCAACCACCGTCTTGCGCTGCGTCGCCTTCTCTTTGTCGGCGCGCCGCTTGGCCTCTTTCGCTTCTGCCACAGCCAAGCGCTGCGCTTCTTTGGCTTCTTTCGCTTCACGCGCGGCCTGGGCCTTCGCCTCTTTCGCCGCTTGCGCGGCGCGCTTTTTCTCGGCGGCGGCTTCAGCTTGAGCCGCCTTGGCGTTGTTGGCAGCCGCTACGGCAACGGGCGTTTCAGCGGTGGCAACCGTACGCTTCATCGGCTCGGGTATCGACCCGTCGTCAAGCTTGGCCAACATGCGCAGGTTGTGCGGCGCGGTCATGGTGAAGCGCTGCTTGGGGTCAGCCGCCTGCGGGTTTTGCGAAGGCTTGATTTGATACGCCACTTCGATGCCCGGCAATGCGTTGAACTTCACCTTCAACTGCAGCGGCCACTTCATGCCGCCTTCGGCGCTGATGACCGGGCTGGCCACGTTCTCGAGCACCAGCTTGCTCACCAACACATGCTCGCCCGGCTCGATGTCACCTACGAAAACCGGCTGCTCGCCTTCGGCGCCCAATTTGGCGAGCGCTGGCGTGGGCAACGACGCACCGTCGAGCTCGAACGACGCTTCGACGACTTTGATGTTCGGTTCATCGAGGCCAAGAAAGGTGACGCGAATTTTCGTGGGAGGCGTGCCCACCATCGCTTTGAGCTGCCGCTCCAAGTCTTCACGGGCCTGGCGTTGGCGTTCGTCTTCGGCGTGCGCTGCGACAGAAAACAGCAATGCCGAGACGATGAGCGATGGCAGTCTCATCTTGGGTTTGAAACCTCCGACCGAGCCCTTACTCCACGGCGCGAGAAGGTTCAGCCTAACTCAGCAACCGGGGCTCCAAATAATCGATTGACCGATTCGAGCAACTCATCGGTTACATGTACTTTCAAGGCTGTAGCACCCACCAGGGCTTCGGCCTCGCCGGGCATCACCACCGACACCGCCACCGGTGTCGCCCCCGCGTACTGCTTGGCGAGCTCATTCAATTTCGTCAGCCGGTCATCGGTCACCATCGAAGCGAGCAAGCGCAATTCGAGCCGTTTCACCCGCTTCTCACGCACTTCTTTGAGCGAGCGAATGTCTTCAGCGACCAATTCGGCCACTGGGTGCTCTTCATCGCGGTTATTCACTTGCACCACACCGGTGACGAGAATCGGGTCATCGCTCTTGAGCAGCGACTCCCACGCGTCGAAGCCTGGGCGCGCGCCGCCTTTGCTCCATTTACCGTCTTTGCCCATCACCGAGCGCCCCGCTTCTCTCCCGGGAAAACACACCACTTCGACCGAGCCAGACAAGTCTTCTAACGTGACCCAGGCCATCTTCTTGCCGGTCTTGGTGGGCCGCTCGCGCAGCGCCGCCACCACGCCGGCGACGGTGATTTTGTCGTCACGCCGCGCCCGCGCCACGTGCGAGGCGGGCCGAGCATAGCGCTTCAACTCTTTGTCATATTGGTGAAGCGGGTGGCCCGACACGTAGAAGCCAATTGCTTCTTTTTCTTTCGAAAGACGTTCTTTTTCGGTCCACTCCTCGGCTGCCACGTAGTCATTTTTCAGCACCGCGGTGGCCGGTTTGCCGTTACCTCCAGCCGGCCCGCTGAACATGCCGAACAAGCTCGACTGGCCCACCGCGCGGTCGCGCTGAGATGAAGAGCCTCGCTCCATCGCCCGCTCGATGGTCTCGAAGAGCTGGCGCCGGGGCCGTTTCTCGAAATCGAACGCGCCCGCGCACACCAGCGCCTCAACCACCTTCTTGTTCACCCGCCGCGAATCAGCCCGGTCGCAAAAATCGAACAAGTCTTTGAACACGCCACCCGCAGCGCGCGCTTCGAGAATGGCTTCAATGGCCGACTCGCCCACGCCTTTGATGGCCCCCAAACCAAAGCGAATTTTGCCGTCGACGGCGCCGAAAGCCAGGCCCGACAAATTCACGTCGGGAGGCAGCACTTCGTACCCCGCAGCGCGCGCCTCGGCGATGTGCGCCACGACTTTGTCGGTGTTGTCTTTTTCGCTGGTGAGCAGCGCGGCCATGAACTCCACGGGAAAGTGGGCTTTGAGCCACGCGGTGTGGAGCGTGATGAGCCCGTACGCCGCAGAGTGCGACTTGTTGAAGCCGTACTCAGCGAATTTTTCCATCAAGTCGAAGATTTCGCCGGCCACCTTGAGGTCGACTTGGCCCTTCTTGCAGCCCTCCAAGAAGCCTTCGCGTTCTTTGGCCATGACTTCGGCCTTCTTCTTGCCCATCGCGCGGCGCAACAGGTCGGCGCGGCCGAGCGAGTAACCGCCCAGCACCTGCGAAATTTGCATCACCTGCTCTTGATAGACGATGACGCCGTAGGTCTCTTTGAGCACTGGCTCGAGCTTGGGGTGTGGGTACGCCACTTTTTCGCGGCCGTGTTTGCGGTTGATGAACACGTCGACCATGCCCGCGTCGAGCGGGCCCGGGCGGTACAGCGCGCCCGCGGCGATGACGTCTTCGAAGCACGAAGGCTTCAACTTCATCACCATGTCGGTGAAGCCCGACGATTCCATCTGAAACACGCCGGCGGTATCGCCGCGCGAAATCAGCTCGAAGGTCTTCGGGTCATCGAGGGGAATTTTCTCGCGCTTGATGTGCTCGGCTTCTGGGCGGTGGTGGTTGATTAAGTCCAATGCGTTCTGAATCACCGTCAGCGTCTTCAAACCCAAGAAGTCGAACTTCACCAGGCCCGCGGCTTCGACCTCGTCTTTGGCGAATTGGGTGACGAGCACCTTTTCACCCGGAGGCTGGTACACCGGCACGTATTCCCACAGCGGCTTGTCGGCAATCACCACACCCGCTGCGTGCATGCCGGCCTGGCGGTTCAACCCTTCGAGCGCGAGGCCAATTTCAAGAATGTCTTTGCTGGTGACTTGCCGGTCTTCGAGTGTCGCCACCACCTGCGGGTTGTCGATCATCTCCTTGAGCTTGGGTTCGCCGGCAATGCCCTTTTCGGCGTCGCCATAAATCGACTGCTTCAAGGTGATGTTCAAAACGTCAGGCACCAACTTCGCCAAGCGGTCGCCTTCAGAATACGGCAAGCCCACCACGCGGCACACGTCGCGCAGCACGCTCTTCGCCTTCAACTGCCCGAAGGTGATGATCTGCCCCACGTTGTGCTCGCCATACTTGCCCGAGACATAGTGAATCACCTCATCGCGGCGGTCTTGGCAGAAGTCGATGTCGAAGTCGGGCATCGACACGCGCTCGGGGTTCAAAAAGCGCTCGAAGAGCAGCTTGTAGGGAATGGGGTCTAAGTCGGTGATGCGCAGGGCGTACGCGACGAGTGAACCGGCGCCCGAGCCACGGCCTGGCCCCACGGGTATGTTGTTCTGCTTCGCCCAATTGATGAAGTCTTGAACAATCAAAAAGTAACCAGCGAACCCCATTTTGTTGATGACCTGCAGCTCCATTTTTAGCCGCGCGTGGTACTGCTCGCGGTCAACGGGGTAACTGAGCTCTGCGAAGCGTTCTTTCAGGCCCGCGGTCGACAGCTCCTCCATGAAGGTTTCGGGCGTATGGCCGTGGGGCACGGTGAAGGTGGGCAACATCGTCTTGCCTAACTTCATGTCGACGTTGCACATTTCGGCGATGCGCATGGTGTTGTCGACGGCTTCGGGCGTGTTTGAAAAATACGCGCGCATCTCTTCGGGGCTGGTGACGTAGAGCTTGTCGGTCGAGTGCCGCATGCGCTTGTTGTCGGTCAGCGTCTTGCCTGAGGCGATGCACATGAGCAGCTCGTGCGCCTTGGCGTCGTCTTGCTTGATGTAGTGCGCGTCGGCGGTGGCCACCAGCGGCACGTCAATGTCGCGCGAGAGCTGCATCAAGTTGGTGTTGGCCTTCTCTTGCTCGGGCATGCCATTCGACTGCACTTCCAAATAGAAATGACCGGGGTCGAAGATATTCTTGAACTCCAACGCGGCGCGACGCGCGTGGTCCATATCGCCGCGGTAACAAGCGCTGGTGACTTCGCCACCCAGGCAAGCAGTGAGGCCAATGACCCCTTTCGAATGCTTGGCGAGAATCTCTTTGTCGATGCGCGGGTGGTAATAAAACCCGTGCATGTACCCAGTTGAAGAGAGAAAGCGCAGGTTGGCGTAACCCTCTTCGTTCTTGGCGAGCAGAATGAGGTGGTTTGAAATTTTCTCAGTGCGGTCTTCGCGGCCTTTGCTGCCAGCGACATAGGTCTCGATGCCCAAAATAGGCTTCACACCCGCTTCTTTGGCCCGCTTGTAGAAATCGACCGCGCCGAACATGTTGCCGTGATCAGTCACGGCCACTGCTTCCATCTTTTTTTCCTTCACCGTCTTCACCAGCTCCTTCATGCGAATGGCGCCGTCGAGCAGTGAATAGAGCGTGTGCAAATGCAGATGTGTGAAGGACATGCCAGCCACACTACACACGGGAGCTGACAATTGAGGAGCTTGAAAACGCCGATTTTTCGGCCTTTCAGCGCTTCAGTAGCTCGCCGCCGTAGCGGGCTTTGAGGGGCGAGCCGGGGTCAGGGTGCGCGGCTGGGTTGCCGTGGTGAGGCCTTGCTCGGGCGATTTCGGGCACGCGTTTTCGTTCAGTTGCGGGCACTGGGTCAGTTTGGGTACCCGCGCGGGTACACGAATTGACCCAGTACCTTGATGTCAGCAGGCATTGGTAGCCTTCGGGCTCCAAAGGGACTGAGGAGTGGGTATGGAGAGCAGGCGGGAGAACGCGCTGGCACGGTTGAGCAGCGCGCAGTGGAACATGGTGACGTATGCGCAATGCCGAGCGCTCGGTCT
>JAIBBR010000197.1 GCA_019694575.1 Myxococcaceae bacterium | reverse complement strand
AGTTGTCAACGCTGATGCGACATCAACATCCACCCGATGATCTTGTAGAGCAGCCGCGCGCCGACGTTGCCGTCCCATTCGTCGCCGTCAGGGCCCGGTGACACCTCGTTGAGATCAAAGCCGACGATCGTCTTTTTGTTGCGCACCAAACCTTCGAGCAGACTGCATGCTTGTTGAAAGCCCAAGCCTCCGGGCACTGGAGTGCCGGTGTGCGGGCACAACGTAGGGTCTAACCCGTCGATGTCGAATGACACGTACACCTGCTCAGGCAGCTGGCTGACGATGCGGTCGACCTCTTCGTGCCACACCATGCCCTGCGACGCTGCGCGCGCCAGCTGACTGTCGAAGAAGGTGACGATGCGCCCTTTCGAGCTGCGAATATATTCGTATTCGGCCTCGCCGAAGTCGCGAATGCCCACCTGCACCAGCTTCTTCACGTTGGGTATGCGCTCCATCACGTTGTGCATGATGCTCGCGTGTGACCAAGCGAAGCCCTCATACGCGTCGCGCAGGTCAGCGTGCGCATCGACATGCAGCAGGCCCAACCCGGGGTACTTCTCGGCGTGCGCCCAAATGTTGCCATAGACGCTGCCGTGATCGCCTCCTACTGCGCCCACGCGTTTGCCTCGCGAAAGCCAATGCTTTGCCGTTTCGACGACATACGCATTTACTTTTTCGCACAGCGTGTCGACGGGCTTGACCGCGTCAGAGCCTTTTTCTGCACCGCCCACTTTGATCAGTGGGCCCGCCAATGCCTTGGCCTCGCGGTTCCACTGTCGCACCGTCGCCGCTTCTTCGAGCATGGCGATGCCTGCTTCGTACGGTCGGCCGGTATCGAGATCGAAAAGGTCGACCTGCTTCGACGCTTCTAAAATCGCGCGGGGGCCGTTGCGGGTGCCGCCGCCGTAACTGGTGGTGGCCTCAAAGGGCACGGGTATCAGCACCACCTTCGCTTCTTCAGCAGACAGCGAAAGACCAAAAATACCCGAGTCAGGAGCAGCCGCGGCGTTGGGGTCGAAAGAGGCCATGTTGTTTGATCACCAAGTCAGAATGATTTTGCCAAAAGAAGCGTTCTTCACCAGACGCGTGAAGCCCAATTGAAATTGATCAGCCGAGAACACCGAATCGACGACCGGCTTGAGCGTGCCCGCGGCGAAAAGTGGCAACACGGTTGTCTCGAAGGCCTTCGCCAGTGCAATGCGCTCGTCCAATAGCCGTGAGCGCATCGTCGTGCCTTGAATGCGCAATCGCCGTGAAAGCACTGTCGCTAAGGAAAGCGTGCCACTCACTCCGGAGGTGAGGCCCACCACCATCAGAGTGCCTTGGTGAGCCATCGCGGCAATTGATTCTGAAAAGTACGTGCCGCCCACCAAGTCCAACACCGCTTCAACGCCTTTGCCCGCCGACCAGCGCCGCACTTCAGCAGCGAAAGAAGGTATCTCACCGCACAACACGGCCAGCTCCAAACCCAATGCCCGCGCCCGCTTGAGCTTGTGCTCGGTGCGGCTGGTGCCGGCGCAGTGCACACCCGACGTGCGCGCCAATTGCACCGCCGCGGTACCAACGCCGCTGCCCACTGCGTGCACCAACACGTGATCACCCAGGTGCACGTTGGCTTGGCGAAACAGCGCGTCCCACGCGGTACAAAACGCCTCGGGAATCGCCGCGGCGTCGCTGTACGTCATGCCATTGGGTATCGGCATCGCTTCGAGCTCGTGGGTAACGAGCATTTCGGCGAACGCGCCGCCAGCCACCAACCCCATGACCCGGTCGCCCGCTTTGTAGCGCGTCACCTCGTCGCCACAGGTGACCACCTCGCCGGCGTATTCGAGCCCGGGAATGTCGGGCACCACCCCTGCAGGCGCGGGGTACAGGCCCTTGCTCTGCAGCAGATCGGCCCGGTTCAGCGCGGTCGCCAGCACCTTCACCAGAATTTCTTGGGGCCCCGGTGAAGGGGCGCTCATTCTCTCGATGGCGAGGCCGTCGGGGCCGATCTGGGCCGTGATGCGAATGCCTTTCATCAGTGGCGGCCTACCACAAACAAAACGTATGGTGGCTGCATGGGCTTCGCACAACGCCGTCGAAAATTGCTCACGTCGATTTCCCGCCCGCTGCTCCTGCTTTCGGGTGGTGAAGTGGCACGGAATTACCCGCAAAACCCTTTTCCGTTTCGGGCTGACAGTAACTTTCTGTACTTCTTCGACTCGCCTGAACCGGGCAGCGCGGCCTGGTTTGACCCCGGCGCTGGCACGGTGACGCTGTTCATTCCCCAACGTACGCTCGATGACACCGTATGGCACGGCCCGCGCGCGTCGTTCGATGAAGTGAAAGCGGCGCAAGGCGTCGACGCGGTGCGCGCGACCGAAGGGCTAGAAGCTTTTGTGCTCGAAGCCGCCAGGGGCCGCTCGGTTGACGCGATCGCCGTGGCTGACGCC
The DNA here is from genome assembly GCA_019694575.1 of Myxococcaceae bacterium. Taxonomy (GTDB): domain Bacteria; phylum Myxococcota; class Myxococcia; order Myxococcales; family Myxococcaceae; genus JAIBBR01. Next base: position 4,745 of record JAIBBR010000197.1, on the reverse strand, counting down.
CGCGCCAATTACCGCGCGCGGGCGTTGACAGGGCAAGATCTCGTCTTCGAAGACGCGTCGCGTGTGGGCCGCCCTGACGTGGTGCTGGCGGTGAGTGCGCTGCGCATGACGAAAGACGCCGAAGAAATTGCCCACATGCGCGCGACTGCCGAGGTGACGCGTGAAGGGCACTTGGCGGCGATGGCGGCAACACAAAAGGGCCGCGATGAGCAATGGTTGGTGGGAGCGCTCGAAGGGGTATTCGCTCGCCACGGCTGCGTGCCGGCCTACCGCACCATTTTGAGCGTGCGGGGAGAAGTGCTGCACAACCATGATCACCGCAACGAATTGTTGGACGGCGACATGGTGCTGCTCGACGGAGGTGCCGAAGGGGTTGCCGGCTACTGTTCTGACGTGACGCGTTGCTGGCCGGTGAATGGCCGGTTCTCGAGCGCCGCGGCCGAAGTGTACGACTGCGTGCTCGCCGCTCAGCAGGCGGCGATTGCGCGCGTACGGGCCGGGGTGCGCTACCGCGATGTGCACACCACGGCGTCGTTGGAATTGGCGAAGGGCCTGGTGGCGATGGGCTTGTGCAAAGGTGACCCTGCGGCATTGGTAGAGTCAGGTGCGCACGCGCTCTTTTTCCCGCACGGTATCGGCCACCTCATTGGCCTTGACGTGCACGACATGGAGGCGTTCGGCGATCTCATTCAGTACCCGAACGGCCGCAGACGCAGCACCCAGTTTGGTACTGCGTATTTGCGCCTCGACGCTGATTTAGAGCCGGGTATGACGGTAACCATCGAACCCGGTCTGTACTTCGTGCCCGCCATCATTCGCTCCTCCGAGTTTCGGCAGAAGTTCGCGGGTCAAGTCGACTTCGAGCGCGCGGAGGCGTTTTTGAAAATGAACAATGGGCGCGGTTTCGGCGGCATTCGCATTGAAGACGACGTGCTGTGCACGGGGGCCGAGCCGGTGGTGCTCACCGAGGCGATTCCCAAACAGCGCGGCGCGCTGGAGCCGCTCATTGGTGTGGGGGGCACGTAACCGGTCCGTAATTCTCAACTGCCAATTTCTAAGATGCCGCAGTTTGGACGTCAGTGCTGTGGGTACTAAAAAGCACTCATGGCCCACAAGGTGACGCAACGTTCGAAGCCCCCCGCTGCTCCTGCTCCAGCGAGCAAGCCTGTCGCGCCGCAAAAACCGACGAGCGCTCCGCCGACGCCGTGGGTCGTGGTGTCGTTGCCGAGAAATTCTTCAGTGTCTGAAGAGCTCAAGAAGTTGGGTATTGCCCACACCCCGGAGCTCTTGGCGTTGATCGCGCTGGCCAATAACATCAGCGACTTTCGCAAGCTGCCCATTGGCATGGAGCTAAAGCTGCCTCCGCTCCAAGCGCTTAAGTCGGGCGAGCTTAATGAAGATCTCGCGGCGGCGGGCAAGCACCCGGTGGCGATGGCCGTCGTCGAGAACGATCGCAAAATGTGGGCACCCAGGTCGCGCTCGGCGCCTGCGCAAGTGATGCCGCCCACAGCCTCGACGGAAATCGCGGCGCCTGCTGCAAATACGCCTGTGGCTGAGCGTACCCCGGGCATTGAAAGCACCCCTGTTGAGCCGTCAACCGCCACGCCCACCACGCCTGCGCTGACTTCGCGCCAGAGCCTCGAGCAATTCACTTCGAAGCTTTGGCGAGACCAGAAAAACGTCAAGAGCGCAGACGACGTGCTTGTTCGCTTGGTCATGTCGTCTAAACCCATCGAGATGAATGCTGATGGTTACCAGCCGTACATGGCCACCTTGTTCGAGCTGTCGAACAAGCGCCCAGCCAAATCAGTGTCGCTGGTTGAAGGGTTGCCGCCAGCCGAAAATTCGGTGGGGTTGTATCTCTCTACCGGGGGGCGTGAAGCCGCCATCGCAGAGATTGCGAAGCAGAGCCGTAGCGATGAGCAAGCGGCCAAGCTCAGCCCTGAGCAACTCAAGCAGCAGATCGTAGAGGCGATCGACAATCAGTTGGTCGCGGGTAACCTTCATTTCCGGCGTGCGAACGTCGCTGAAATGCCCAAAGAGAGCATTTTTGTAAACGCCGTCGCGGCATCGGCCCCGAAAGTGATGGAAAAGGTGGTTCGCGAAATTGTCGACGACCCGAACGTGTTTCCGGGCGTCATCTCAGCGAAAATCGCGGGGGCGGGGGTTGCCGGCATGAGCAATCAAAGCATCGTCATCTACACCCAAGACGCTGCGTCGGCCGAAAAAGTAATTCAGAGACTGCGCCGCTACCAGGAAGAGCAGCCAAAAGCCTTTGGCAATGAAGTGCCGGCGATGACTACCCCAATAGCGCCTGGGCTGGCGCGCGCCGCTGAACCTGCGATGACGAAGGAGCAGCCGCTGGGCTTTACTGCCCTGCGCGCTGAGTTGATCTTTGAAGCCCTGCAAACCAGCGCTAAAAAAAGCCTCGATGAGAAGGCCTTTCTTGAGCTGATTAACTCAGCCTTCACCCAACATGGCATCGACCCGCAAAATCCTGACCGCAACCTCAAGGTGGCGCCTGCCGCGGCGAAATAGCCCGCTTTTTCCAGCAAGTTTAGCGAACGCGCTTGTTCGCTTTGGCTTAACGCATTAACAAACCGCGCCGAAATGGCCTGGTTCCAAAAAAAGCCGCGCATCAGCTCAGTCGACAACGAAGCCGACATCAAACCGGCGTCTCGCATGCAAGGCCTGTGGGTCAAATGCGACAGCTGTGGAGAAATTCTCTACCGCGCTGACTTAGAGAAACAGCTCAACGTTTGTCCGACCTGCGCGCACCACATGCCGTTGCCTGCCCGGGCGCGCATTGCTTCGGTGTTAGACGCTGATTCTTTCGAAGAGCACGATCAGTCGCTCGAGCCGTTAGATCCGCTTGGGTTTTCTGACTCGAAAAAATACAAAGATCGGCTGAAGAGCACGCGCAAAGCGCTCGCAGAAAACGACGCGTTCATCTCGGGCGTGGGCACGATTGAGGGTCACCCGGTCTCTATCGGCTGCTTCGTCTTCGAGTTCATGGGCGGTTCAATGGGCTCGGTGGTGGGCGAAAAAGTCACCCGCGTTTTCGAGCGTGCTTACGAGCTCAAGGCGCCGGCGATCGTCTTCTCGGCGTCGGGCGGCGCGCGCATGCAAGAAGGCATTTTTTCGCTGATGCAAATGGCGAAGACCTCGGCCGCGTTGGCGCGTTTTCGCACCGTGAAGAAACCGTACATCTCGGTATTACTCCACCCGACCACTGGCGGCGTGGCGGCGTCTTTCTCGTGGTTGGGCGATGTGATTATCGCTGAACCCAAAGCGCTGATCGGTTTCGCCGGCCCGCGCGTCATCGAACAAACCATTCGACAGAAGTTGCCTGAGGGTTTTCAACGGTCTGAATTTCTTCTCGAGCACGGCATGATCGACGCCATCGTGGCCCGAAAAGACGTGCGCGCGAAATTGGCTCAGTTGATTGGCCTGTTGGGTTAGCCGTGGGCTTGCCGAACACTCCCTACGAAGCGTTGGCGTACTTGGCGGCGCAGCCTCCTTCGAACATTCGCATGGGGTTAGACCGGGTGCGCGTCGCGCTCGCTGCCTTGGGCAACCCCGAGACGAATTTGCCCGCGCTGCACGTGGCGGGAACGAACGGCAAAGGGTCTACCTGCGCCATCGCCGCTTCGTGCCTGCAGGCGCAGGGTTACCGCGTCGGGCTCTACACTTCACCGCACTTGGAGCTCGTCAATGAGCGCATCAAAGTGCAAGGCGTCGACATCAGTGACGAGATGCTCGGCCAGCGGGTGCTCGAGGTGGTGCATGCGCTGCCCAAAGGCTTCGAGCTGACCTACTTCGAGCTCGGCACCATCGTGGCGCTGTGGCATTTCGCCAAAGAACGCGTCGATATCGCGGTGCTCGAGACAGGTTTGGGCGGCCGGTTAGATGCGACCACCGCGTCACGGCCAGTGGTGACGGCGATTACCCCGGTCTCTATTGATCACACTGACTATTTGGGCCACACGGTGCGGCAAATCGCCCATGAGAAAGCGGGCATCATCAAGCCGGGCATTCCCGTGGTGCTGGGGCGGCAAGAGCCTTCGGCGCTCGAGGCCATTGAGAAAGCCGCGCAGGCTGCCGGCAGTCCGGTGCGCATGTTGGGGCGTGACTTCGATTTCGAGCCCGAAACGCCCAAGCGCAGGTACCGGTACCGAGGCGCACGCACCCGGGTGTTTGGCTTAGAAGTCGGGCTGAAGGGGCCGCACCAGGTGCAGAACGCGGCGGTCGCCTTCGCCTGCCTGGAGTGGATCGAAGATCGCGGCTTTGCCATTACCCAAGAGAACGCGCGGGCGGGTTTGCGCAACGTGCGTTGGCCAGGCCGGCTCGAAGAGATAGCTGGAGAGCCACTGGTGGTGCTCGACGGCGCGCACAATGTCGGTGGGGTGGAGGTGCTGGTGAAAGCCCTGCGCGCTGAATACCCCGGTCGGGGCATTCACCTGGTGCTCGGCGTAATGGGCGACAAAGATTATCGCGGCATGCTCAAGGCGCTGCTCCCGGCGGTGTCGAGCGCCAAATTGGTGCCGGTGCCGGGTGAACGTTCGTGGTCTCCCGCCGCGGGCCTCGATGCGGCCCGTGCCGCTAACCCGCGCAGTGAAGTGGTCGCCAGCCTGAGCGCCGGCATTGCCCAAGCCAAAGCGCTCTGCGGGGGTAACGATTTGGTCCTTGTTTCTGGGTCGTTACACCTGGTGGGTGAAGCGCGAACCTTGCTCGCCCGGGGTTGA
>JAIBBR010000048.1 GCA_019694575.1 Myxococcaceae bacterium | reverse complement strand
CTGCGGCCCCGGTCAAGCACCAGCTGGACTGCACCGGCCTTGAACTCCTTCGTGTAGCGATTTCGCTTCTCCATAGACTCCTCCGTACTGCTTCAGAAGGTGTCTACGAAAGCGGGGCAAGCCCAGTGGTGTACTTGCTCGTGCGAAGGTCGAATACCGCGAGAGAGTTCGGTTTCAGGCGTAGGCCGTGTTGTCGATCCGCTTCCGCTGCTTCATCGGCGTCCTCTTGCTCGCGAGACCCACCAATGACGACCCGGTCGTCATCAAGCCAAGCTGCCGAACTCTCCTCAGAGAGGCAGACGTTGCGCGAAAGTTCTGTGCCGACGAGACCGTCCAGCGTTGTCGAATTCGTCAATACTGCTGCGACCTCGAAACACACTACGGCGTCCCACGGATGCCAGACCCAACCGGCGCTGAGCAGCCGCTTACCGCCCGGAGATACTTCAAGGCGAGAGTGGAAGAAGTCGGGGTCCTTCCGGGATGGGCCTTCGGTGAGCCGCTTGCCGTTCTCCGCGTCGTCAATCTCGATGCGCCCATAGCTCGTTGGGCAGTGCGCCAAAAGCATTCGCCCCTCTCGCTCGAATAGGCACACCGGGTACTCGAAGGCGTCGGCGTGGTAGGGAGACCGATGGATTTCCCTGACGATCTTGCCGTCGCGCAGAAGTATTCCGGCTGTACCCGTTCGTTCGTGAACCACCGCCCAGCGCCCACTCGTGTCTGAGGTTGCAGCATTCAGGCGGTCATAACCCCAGCGGCGACTCGCTGAGACGAACTGACCGTCCATTCTCCAGACGTCTCCTCCATTGACCCAGTCAACAAGTTCATTGTCTCGCCAACAAAGGGAACTGGCGGAGTTCCTTCCTTTTTCGATGCGGGTTCGGCGGAACCAGCTATGGGGGACCTCGGTTGACATTGAAATGAACCTCTCGTGCTTCGCGCCTTCCCGGCTCTCTTCAGCAGTTTCGTTCCTCCAGTATCAAGTTCTAGCCCTAGCGATATCAATTGTTGGGGCTGGACGTCGCGAGGTGCGTGCGGGTGTCCAGGTTGATGTCGTCCGCGCGCCCCACCCAAGCCATTCTTCTTTGACCTAATTGAACAACCGTTCTATTAATTGCAACCAATGGCCCGCCCCCGAAAAGAAGATGCGCGCGATACCCGCCGCCTCGTTCTCGACGCGGCGTTAGACCTGTTTTCGACGCACGGCTACTACGCCACCTCGATGCGGCAGATCGCCCGGGCGGTCGGGGTGCGCGAGAGCGCGCTGTACCATCACTTCGCTTCCAAAGACGCCATTCTCGCTGCGCTGCTCGACACACTGGGGCCCGGCCAAGCCCGCGAGCTGCTCACGCTCGACATTCCCGCGATGGCCAAGAAGTGGGGGGCCCGTAAGCTGCTGCGCACCTTGATGCACCGGCTCCTCGAAGCATGGGCCACTCCGCAAGAGCACAAAATTGCCAAGCTGATGCTCGCCGAAGGGCCGCGGCTCTCGGTCGACGGTGTCTTTTCACCGGTCACCCGCATTTTTCAGGCGCGCGAAATGTTGGGGCACCTCTTCACCGAGTTGATTCGCCTGAAGCTGATTCGGCCCGTTGACCCGCAGGCCGCGACCATCGCCTTCATCGGCCCGCTCTTCATGCTGCGCATGATTTACCTGGTCATGTCGCCGGTACCGCAGCTGCCAAAATTAAAGAAAGAAGCCGACGCGCATTTCACACTGCTTTGGGAAACCCTTAAAAAAACTTAACGAACGTTCACCCTGTTTTATGGCTCTTCACTGCAGCGCGCGCTTTGATTCAACGCACCCATGGCTCTTTTGAAGCTGGCTGTACGCAACCTGCGCCGCAACCGCCGGCGCTCGACCATCACCTTGGCAGCGATGATCATCGGCACGGTGGCGATGACCTGCCTGCGCGGCTTCATCAACGGGCAGCAACGCGTCATCATTGACAACCAAGTCGAAGGCCGCATGGGCGCGGTGCAAGTGCACAAAAGGGGCTACATCGCCAACGTGCTGACGTCGCCGTTGGCGCTCGACATGGCCGACACACCCGAGCTGAGGCAGAAGCTCGCGAAGATACCCGGAGTCGTCGCCGTGGCGCCCCGCATCGAATTCGGGGCGATGCTTTCGACTCCCGACAAAAAACCTCAGCCCGACGATGGTTCGCTGTTGCCCCCGGCTGACCAAGGCAAAACGTCATTCATCATGGCCACCGCTATTGACCCGCAGGCCGAAGCGCTGGTCACCCCACTGCGCAACTCGTTCATTCGCGGCGGCAAGCTCTTCGCTTCAGTCGATGCGCACGACATCGTGCTCAACGACGACTTCGCTCGCGGGCTCGAAGTAGCCGTGCACCCAGAAGGCACGCCGCTGCCCAAGGTAGAGCAGCAACTCGCGTTGCTCGCTCCCGACCGCGACGGCGCGCTCAATGGAGAAAACGTGGTGATGGGCGCGGCGCTCCCGTCTTTCTCGCCCGGAGACCGCCGCATCGGCTTGGTACCCCTGGGCACCGCGCAACGCATTTTACGCATGGAAGGTCGGGTAACTGAATACAGCTTGGCCGTGAGCCCGTTCGACGCCGCACCCCGCGTGCGCGATGCCGCCCAGGCGGCGCTCGGCCCCGACTTTGAAGTGCACACCTGGAGCGAGTTGATGCCCTTCATCGGCACGCTCACCAACACCCAAGACTTCATCTTCAGCGTCATCAGCGGCGTGTTTCTCGCGGTGGTGCTCCTGGGCATCGTCAACGCCATGTTGATGACGGTGCTCGAGCGGGTGCGTGAAATCGGCACCATGCTCGCGGTGGGCATGCGGCGGGTGCAAATCATTCAGCTCTTCGTGATGGAAGGGTTGGTCATCGGCATTGTCGGAGGCTTGCTGGGCATTGCCTTGGGCTACCTCATCGTCACCTTGGCCGGGCACATAGGCATACCCTTGCCAGCGCCGGGCGCCGCGGTGCCTTCGGTGGTGAAGCCCTTCATCACGCCTCTCTACTTGGTGTCGGCGCTGGTCGGCGTGCCGGTGGGAGCCTCGCTTGCTTGTCTGTGGCCCGCCTGGCGGGCAAGCCGCCTGCGCCCCGTGGAGGCATTGCAAACCGCATGAGCCGCTTACCCAGACTCGCCGTACGCAACGTCGGCCGCAACCGTCGGCGCACGCTGATTACCGGCGCCGCGATTTTCGTGTGCGTCACTTTGGTCATCGTGCTCAAGGGCTTCATCACCGGCGCGCAAGACTTGATGCTCGCCGACGTGGTCGAAGGCCGCACCGGCGCACTGCAGATTCACCAGAAAGGCTACGTCGACAACATCGAAGCGGTGCCTACCCGCATGAACCTGCCGTACACCCCCGCGTTGATTGCCAAAATCAAAGCGGTGCCGGGAGTCAAAGGCGTCACCGGCCGGCTGCAGTTCAACGGGCTGGTTTCTAACGGCCGCGCGCAGACGATGTTCATCGGCAAAGCCATCGACGTGGCCACTGAAAAAGAGGCCTGCCCTCGCGCTGACGCGGTGCTCAAACCGGGCGGCCAACCGCTGGTACCCTTAGAGCGCGCGGCACTGGTGGGCTTTGAATTGGCCAACAGTTTTCAGCTCGCACCCGGTGGCACCGTCAACCTGTTGGTGAGCAGCCCCGAAGGCCGGCAGAACTCGCTCGACGTCAAGGTGAAGGCGCTCACCAGCTCGAGCTTCCCCTTCGAGAACAAGCGGGTGCTGACGGTGCCCCTCAAAACGGCGCAAGAGCTGCTCGGGCTCGACGGGCGCGTCACCGAATATGCGGTGGCCATCGACGACTTGAACCGCATTGATGAAACGCGCGCGGCGCTGGCGGCTGCCCTGGGCCCCGAATTCGAAGTGCACACCTGGGCCGAGCTGCAAACCTTCGTGCGCGACATCATCAACCGGCAATCGTTGGTGATGGGCATGATTTCACTGGTGCTGTTCGTCATCGCGCTCACCGTTATTGCCAACACCATGCTGATGTCGGTCTTCGAGCGGGTACGTGAAATTGGCACCTTGCTCGCGGTGGGCGTGAAGCGCCTGCAAGTGCTGCAGCTGTTCATCATTGAAGCCGCGGTGCTGGGGCTTTTGGGAGGCGTGGCCGGGGTCATCGCCGGCCGCTTGGCGCTGCTCGGCATGACGCTCAAAGGCATTGAATTCGAAATGCCAGGCACTTCAACCCGCGCGCTGCTCGTGCCGCACGTCACGCCTGGCTACATTGTCGGTGCGGTGGTGGTGGCGACGCTGGGCGCCGTGCTGGCCGCCAGCTGGCCTTCTTTTCGCGCTTCACGCCTAAACCCTGTCGATGCCTTACGCAATGGTTGAACAAGGAGCCGTCATGAAAAAGGTAATACACTTACTCACGCTGTTGGCCCTGCCCGCGCTGGCCGCCGAGCCCACGGTGAACCAACTGCTCGCCAAGTACGACAGCATCATGGGGCCGCTTTCTTTCGAGGCGCAGACCCAAATGACCGCCACCCGCGAAGACGGCACCTCACGCACTTACGTGATGAAAATGCTGAAGAAAGACAACGACAAGTTTCGCATTTACTTCGCCGAGCCTTCTTCGGTGAAAGGCCAAGAGGTGCTGCGCAATGGCGACAACCTGTGGGTCTACATTCCCAACTTGAAGCGCTCGACGCGCATCGCCAACCGCGACAGCTTTCAAGGCGGCGACTTCAACAACGCCGACGTGCTGCGGGTGAATTATCAAATCGACTACCACGGCACGCTGATACCCAGCGACAGCGAAGACACGTACTGTGTCGAGCTGAAAGCGAAGAACCCCGACACCGCGTACGACAGCATCAAGCTCTACATACGCAAGAGCGACCTGATGCCAGTCAAGGGCCAGTACTTCGGCACCAGCGGGCAAATGATTCGCAGCGCCGCGTTCAGCGACTACCAAGAATTTGAAAAGGGTTACACCCGCCCCGCCAAAGTGGTGATGCAGAACGAGCAGGTGAAAGCGCGCAAGACCGAGCTCATCACCAAGAGCATTACCCTCAAAGTCGACGTGCCGGTGCAGCGCTTTACGCAGTCTGACTTGGGCAAGTAACCAGAGACTTCGATGCGGTGCTTGCTTTTCATTGGCGTCTTCAGCGGGCTGTGGGGCACCTTGGCCGTGGCGCATGCCGCGTCGCCCGAGGTGAATGGCTACGTCTCGAGTCGCACTTCGTTTACCCGCGCCAAAGTCACCGGGTTATTGCCCACCGAAGACTTACCGCAGTGGACCGAGCTGCTCGAGCTGAACGCACAACTCAAAGTGCCGTACGGCAGCAAAGGCTCCTTCGTCTACGCCGACGTCTCGGCCATTCTTCAAGGAGGCATCGACGCGCACGGGCTCGACGCCGAAGGCCAAGAAGTCTCGCTCAACGCGCGCGACTTCAAAATCACCCAGCCCGCGGTTTCAATCAACGAGCTCTATTTGCTGCACGAATACGCACCGTGGCTCAACTTTCTCATCGGCAAGAAGCGGCTCACCTGGGGCAGCGGTTTTTCGTACAACCCAACCGACCTGCTCAATGTGCGCAAAGACCCGACCGACCCCACGTTTCAACGGGCCGGCGCTTGGATGACGCGCGTCGAAGTGCCCTTAGAAAAGTACACGCTTACCGCCGTCTTCGCCCCTTCGGTGCTGAAGCAAGTGGCGGGCTTGCCCTACCAGTACGTGCTCTGGCCCGACTGGGACAAGCAAGACGACCAAGCGCATTACCAAGCAGTGCTGCGCTTCTATGCGCTGGTGGCCGACGCCGACCTCAACCTGATGCTCTTCTTCGGCAACCGCTACAACGACGCCTTCGAGAGCAAGTTTCGCTACGGCCTTTCATTCAGCCGCAACTTCTTCACTGACTACGAAGTGCACCTCGAAGCGCTTTTTCATACGGGCACTGCGCGCGATTATGTCGACGCAAGCTGCGTGTCTTCGGGCTTGGCCGCGTTGGGCTGCGCGCAAGAGCAGCGCTCACCGCTCGAAAAGCGCCACCTCAACAGCAGCGAAATTTACAGCAAGGTGCTGGTGGGCATGCGGCGGCAGTTCGCTGACGAGTCGATGCTCTCAATCGAATACCTCTTTCAGCAAGACGGCTACAACGCCGAGCAGTACCAGACCTTGGTGAACGGGCTCGACTTGCTGCGCCAAGCCCGTCGCGAGGGTTTGCCGGTCAACCGCATACCCGGGGCGTCGGCGTTTTTGGGTGGCACCTCGCAAGACGGCAACCCGGCGCGTTTTTCTTTCGAGCCGCAGCGCCGGCATTACCTGTTCGCCACTTTTCAAAAACCCCGCATCAAAAACGACTTCACCGCGCAACTGGTGTTGATTGCCAACCTCGAAGACTTGTCGACGCTGTGGTCTCCCTCGGTGCAATGGAGCGCCACCGAGTGGCTCACTTTGTCGCTGCTCGGTTTTTTACCCGCGCCGGGGCTGAATGCTTTCGGCGCAAAGACCGCGACACCCGGCGAGTTCATCACCGAGTACGCCAACGTGCCATTTCGGTTTCGCGCGATGTTCGAAGCGAGACTTTTTTACTGAAGGGAGCAACACCGCCGTGAACCTGATTGAGCTCAAAGGCATTCAAAAGTCGTACGAGTTGGGGAAGACCACCGTCACCGCGCTGCGCGGAGTCGACTTGAGCATCGCCAAAGGTGAGTTCACCGTCATCACCGGCCCTTCAGGCTCGGGCAAGACGACGTTGCTCAACATCATCGGCTGTTTAGACCGTGCGAGCGCAGGCCGCTACCAACTCGACGGGCAAGACGTGTCGAACCGCGACTTCGATGACTTGGCGGGGGTACGAAACCAGAAAATCGGTTTCATCTTTCAAAACTTCAATCTCATTCCCGTGCTCGACGTGGCCGAGAACATCGAGTTTCCCTGCGCGGTGCGCAAAGACGCCGAAAAGCCCGAAGTGCTGCGGCAAAAAGTCGAGCGGCTGGCCGAAGCGGTGGGGTTGAAGCCCTATTTGCACCACAAGCCTGACGAGCTCTCAGGCGGTCAACGGCAACGCGTGGCAATTGCGCGGGCGTTGATTACCGGCCCAGCATTGGTGTTGGCCGACGAGCCGACCGCCAATTTAGATTCAGCCACCAGCGAGCAAATCATCGACTTGATGCTCGCGCTGAACCGAGAACAGGGCGTGACGTTTCTCTTTTCGACGCACGACGCGCGGGTGGTGAAGCATGCCAAGCGCGCGCTCGAAATTCGCGACGGGGTGATGGTGCCTTGAGTGTTTCGACAACGTCACCCCCACGCATTCTTTTGTGCCCGCGCCAAAGTGAGCAGCTCAACCCGACGCGCACCCGATTGATAAAGCGCCTGGGCGGCGGCATTGCCCGTCGCTCCGGTGGTGAGCACGTCATCAACGAGTAAAATCGTTTGGCCTGTCACGTCGGCGACTGCTTCGAACGCACCCCGCACATTGAGCGCCCGCTGTACGTCAGACAACCCCACTTGCCGTGCGGTGGCCTTGCGACGACACAACCAATGGCGCAGCGGCAAGCCGGCACACTTGGCCCATTGCGCCGCCAGCAGCGTGGCTTGGTCATACCTTCGGGCCCCAAAACGCTCGGCATGGAGCGGAATGGCACACACCGCGTCGAACCCGGCAAACGCTTGCTGCCCCAGCTCGGCAAACGCCCACCGGGCCAGCCGCCAACCCAATTCAGGGTGGTCTTCATATTTGAAGCGATGCACCGCCTTCGCCACCGCCCCGTGGTGCAAATAGGGCGACCGCGCCCGCGCCAACCGCCAGGGCGTCTTCGTGCAAGACGGGCACCGTCTCGTGTCGAAGACTCCAGGCTCTCCACAGCTGGCACAGGCACAAGGCCCAATCGCCTCGACGCCCAGCTCGCAATGCCCGCAGAAATACGTGTCTGCTTCGAGCACGTCATCGCACGCCATGCACCGCGGAGGAAAAAACACCTGCAGCACGTCAGCGAGCTTTGAACGGGTTCGGGTCGACATCTGACAACACCGCTGCAAGACATGCGCCCGAAATGCGCCCGCACCTTCACGGAGCACGTGAAAACCACATGCCCCGCTGCATTTTGCGCTAACAACTCACGCCACCACGATGACGCGCTCACGCTCTTTTCTCTCTGCGGGCAGCTGGTTGGGGGCCCTTTTTTTCATCAGCGCCGGGTGCGCCCACCGGGCCGCTTCACCGCTCGACACCTTGCGCGAGGCCCAAGCCCGGCTCACCCAAGGCAGCGGCAGCGCGCGTGATTCGGCGCTCGCTGCTTTTTATGTGCTGCTGGCCGGCAACGACGCGGTCAAAGCCAAGGAGCTCTTCGAGCAATCGCTGCAAGCCGACGCGGCTGAACCCTATGCATTGGCTGGGCAATGGCTGCTTGCCCAACGCAACACAGAGCCGCACAAAGCCGTGCTCGCGGCGCTCGATGTCTGCGAGAACGCGCCGCGCCACCCGCTGGCCGCCGCCGCTGCACGCGTGGTGTTCGAATCTGCCGGCCTTTCACTTTCGACCGACGCGCTCATTGCCGCACGCGGGGAGCGCGCTCTCAACGCCGGCCTGCGCGCCGACGCCGCCGTGTTGATGCGCAGCGCCTTGGCTTCGGTTTTTCAAAACCGCCACGAAAGCGAAAAACACCAGCAAATGCTCTCGCAGTTGGGCACGCTCACCACCCTCACGCTGACGGGGCCGTTCTCGCCTTATCGCCGTCTGGCTTTCGACACCCTGTTGCCGATGGAAAAGACAGGCACCTTGCCCGCTGACACCGAAACCGGGCCCTATGGCTCGCTCGCGCCGCGGGTGCTGCGCTTCGACGAGGGCCGCTTCTCACTGGCCGCTGAGCCGCTGGGAGACGTTTACCTCGGCGCCACCGACCTCGAAGTGCCCGTCGAGGCAGACTACGTGGTGCGCACCGTCACCGGCATGGACCACGCGGCCATTCTCGACGGTACGCCGCTTTTTCGCCGTGAGACGAGCACCCACCCCGCCTCAACCCTCACCGCCGCAGTGGTGCGGTTGCCCGCGGGCACGCACCGGCTGCTCTTCAAGCTGATTCGTGAAGAGCAAGCGAGCGCCTTCTACGCATCTATCGCGCGCGTCGACGGGCAGCCCTCGGGCCTCACCTTCAAGGCCGCGCACGGCGCCGCTCCGCAGTGGAACGGCGTCACCGTTTCACCCGCGGCTGACCAAGGCTTCTATTCTGCCGCAGCCGATTTCGCCGCCGCGCTGACCGACGAGACCGGCGAAGGGTTGGCCGCTTTTCTCGCCGCCTACGATGGCCTCTCGCGCGACCATGACGGCGCGAAGCGCTTGTGGCACAGCCTGCCCGCCGACGCTCAAAATTCGGCCGCCTACCATTTGCTCGGCACACTGGTGACGGCTCAAGACCGCACGGTACCGGCGAAAGTGGCCACCGGCCGCGCCAGCCGCGAGCTCGAAGTCACGCTCGAAAAAGACCCGCACACTCTGCAGGCCCTGGCGCTCAGCGCCACGCTGGCGCTCGAAGACGCCCGCCTGGCCGACGCGTTAGAATGGGTGAAGCGCGCCAAGCAAGCCTCGGGCCCGCTGTGGCAGTTGCGCGCCCGCATTGAGCTGGCGTTGGGCAGCGAAGCCCAGGCCGACTTGAGCGCACAAGAAGCCGAGAAGGCGTGGCCGGGCCTGTGTGAGTCGCTGCAGCTGCGTTACGACTTGGCGAAGCGGTACGACGCCATCGAAAGTAAAAACAAGCTCGTCGCCACGCTCGCTTCGTGCCCTGGCGCGTTGATGCGCGAGGCCGAGCACGACAAGTCGAGCGGCAACGTGAGCGCCGCCATACCGCTGTGGGAGCGCGCGGTGGCCACTGACGACGTGCAAACGCAAGTGTCGGTGGCGTTGGCGCAAGCCTTCGTCTCGCAAAAAAAATATGACGCGGCGATAAAAGTATTGCGCGACCAGCTGAGCCACTGGCCCCGCCACTTGACGAGCATGAAGTTGCTCGCCGAGGTGCAATTGCAAGCGCGAAAAGACGACGACGCCACCGCCACACAGCAGCTGGCGCTCAGCATCGACGGCAGCGACTTGAGCTTGCGCCGCAACATGGTGCGAAGGCTGACGGGCAAAGAGCTGCTCGAGGAGCACGCCATTTCGACGCAAGAAGCGCTCAAAGCGTACCAGGCGGCGCCGGGTGCTGAAGACGCTCCCAGCGCGTACATTCTCGACGCCGCGGCGGTGCAGGCTTTTCCCGATGGGAGCATGGTCGACCGCATTCACATTATTCAGAAGGCGTTAGACCAAAGCGGCGTGGCTGAAGTGGCCGAAGTCAATTTGCCGCCAGGCGCGCAGATTTTGTCGCTGCGCACGCTGAAGGCCGACGGCTCGGTGTTGGAGCCCGAAAATTTCGAAGGCAAAGACACCATCAGTTTGCCGGGCGTGCAGGTGGGTGACTTCATCGAGTACGAATATTTGCTCGCGCACCCGTCGCGGGGAGCGGCACAACCCGGCTTCACCGCGCCCTCGTTCTATTTTCAAATCGCCCGGCAGCCGAACAACTGGTCGACGTACAAAGTCATCGCTCCAAAGGGTGCGGGCATGTCGGTCGACGCACGGCGGGTTGACGTGCAGCCGGTGCGCACCGAGGGCAACAACGAAGTCTTCTTTCATGAAGAGCGGCGGGTGGCGCCCTTCGTACCCGAGCCGTCGGGGCCTCCGTCAGGCAACGAGTGGCTGCCGTACGTCACGGTAGGCGCGGGTGCGTTGGGCAACGAAGGCGTGGTGAATGCGTACGCCGACCTCACGCTCGACAACGGCCAAGCGACATTCGAAGTCGAACAGTTCGCGCAGAGCGCCGCGAAAGGCAAGACGGGGCGCGAAGCGGTTGAAGCGCTGTACAGCGCAGTGATGGAAAAACTCTCGGGCCCCGACGTGGGCTTGTCGATGTCGGCCGCGGCTTCGGTGGCGCAAGACCGGGGCAGCCGGCTGTGGTTGCTCAAGTCGTCGCTGATGGCGTTGGGGTTTGACGCGCGGTTGGTCGCGGTGCGCACCTTTCAAGCCGACCCGCAGCCGTACCGTTTTCCCAATGAGCAGTCGCTGCCCTACATTTGCCTGCGCGTGGTGTTGCCGCAAGAGACGCTGTGGCTCGACACGTTGGTGCGGTTTGCTCCTTTCGCAGAGTTGCCTGAAGTCGCGCTCGGTAACCGCGAGGCGTACGTGCTGCCCGAGCCGGGCAAGGGGTTAGAAAAAGTCACCACCCCGCCGATGACACCGCGCCCAGGCCGCGACACCCGCCTGACGTTGGCGTTGAGTGAAGACGGCACGCTGTCGGGCGAGGGCAAAGAGACTTACGAAGGCTACGCGGCGGCGGCGTTGGGCGAAGCGTTAGAAAGCCTGCCGGTCGACCAGCGCGAGCAAGCGCTGCAAGGTGCGCTGGCGCGTTACTTCGGCGGCGCCGAGATGGAAAAGCTCGACCTCGACGTGCAGCGCAAAGTGGGCGGCAAAGTCACGGTGGCCTATCGCTTCAAGGTGCCCCGTTTTGCTCGAGAAGAGGGCCCGCACCGCAAAGTGCTGCGCGCCATTTCTTTTCCCAATTGGTTGGGTAAGCGCTACCTGACGTTGAGCGAGCGCCGCACGCCGTTGTTCATCGACGGCACCGAGCACACCACCACCAAAGTCGAGCTGACGCTGCCCGCGGGTTGGAGCCTGTCGGGAGACAAGGTCAACCTCGACACGACGGTGCCGTTCGGCCGCTACAGCCGCAAAGAGAACCAGCAAGGCAACGTGGTGACCATCGAAGAGACGCTGGTGGTGAAAATGGCGCGCATCGAGCCGAAGAGCTACCTGGCGTTCGGCGATTTCGCGGGCTCAGTCGACCTGATTCAAGAGCGCGACCTGCTTATCGAAAAGCGATAGCGCGTTTCGTTATTGCAACTGGCTTGCGCTTGCGAACACGCTGCAAACCGGGCTACTCCTTGGGGCTTCATGGCGGCGGAGCGCGTTTCTTCACCTCACAACCACGTTGTCGGCGACTCGGTGGGGCAAGCGCTCTCACTCATTTGCATCATTCACTGCCTGGCGGCGCCCTTCGTGCTGGCGGCAATGCCCACGCTGTCTCACTTCATGGGCGGCTTTCACCCGGTGCTGCTGGTTTTCGTGGTGGGCACCGCGTTGTGGGCGTTCATTCCCGGGTACAAGCACCACCGCCGCCCGTCGATTATCGTCGCGGCGCTGGTGGGCGTGACGCTGCTTACCTTGGCGACGCTGCTGTTCGAAGGTGACGTGTTGATGGAGTCGGCGCTCACCATTCCCGGTGCGGCGGTGTTGATGTGGGCGCATTGGAAGAACCGGCGCTGCGTACATGACGCCCACGCGCACCACGGGCACTCGCATTAATCAGCTGGCATTCCTGGCAGGGTGGGTTACCTCTTGGGGTGCAACGGAGCTGACAATGAATACACCTGCGCAAAAAACCGGCCACGCCTCCATCATTCCCTGTTTGGTGTACCGCGACGCGCACGCGGCCATCGAATGGCTGTGCCGCGCTTTCGGTTTTGAGAAGCACTTGGTGGTGCCGGGTAAAGACAACACCATCGAGCATGCTGAGTTGGTGCTCGGTAATGGCAATGGCATGGTGATGCTCGGCTCGATGAATGACCGTGAGTTCGGCCGCAACATGAAGCCGCCCGATGCGCTGGGAGGCTTGGTGACACAGAGCCCGTACGTGGTGACGGGCGACCCTGACGCGCACTATGCCCGCGCCAAAGCTGCGGGGGCCAAAATCGTGCTCGAGTTGAAGACTGAAGATTACGGCGGCCGCGGTTATGCGTGCCGCGACCTCGAAGGCAACTTGTGGAGCTTCGGCTCGTACAACCCGTGGCAACCACCGCCCGCGAAGTAAGGTGCGGTCTCTAAGGGCGCGGCATTTGATTTTCGGGTGGACGTTCATCAGCGCGCTCTCGCTCACCGCGGCTTTTCAGCATTTTTCAGGTCTCGTTTTGGCAGCGCCTCTGCTCGGCTTTGCTCAGTGGGTCACCGGCCGCTCGCGTGGACTTCGCCCCGGGTGGGTTACAACCACCGCCTTGGGTGGTTGGGCTGGGCTGGTATTTGTGCTGGCTGTCGAAAAACTCACCGGTCGTCTCACTGCACCCGCGTGGAGCTTTCTGTTCGGTGCATTGGCCGGTATCCCCCCTGGGTGGGCGCAAGCCTGGGTGCTGGGAGCGACACGCGATGCTTCACGCAAACATGTTTTGCGCATGAGCTTGGCACACGCCACACTGTGGGGTTTGTTCATCGCCGCCGCGCCATGGGTGGGTGAGGCACCGATAGCGTTCTCGACGCCGGCAGGCCCCTTTGCGCCTCCCGCTTTCGCTTTGCGAAATGTTGTTGCGGCTCTCGTGCCTTCATTGGTGTTTGGTTGGCTGTCATTGCCGTCGTTCGCGCTGACCGAGGTGAGTATCGCTTCATCGAAGCGCTGGCCGGCGTTCGCACTCGCCGCATCGCTTTTGCTTTGGCTCGCGTACGACGTCACCGGCACATCGCGAGCTATGCCGGAGCAAACAACGGAGGCGAGTAACGCCACGGAATCGACTGCCTCTGCGGGTGCGAAGGGTGATGGCTGGTCTGAGCAGCGCTACCGAATCACCGTCGGAGCGCAGTCGTTCAACGCGTACTTCTTCAGCCCCAACGGAGCGCAAGGCCCACGCCCACTGGTGCTCTACCTACACGGCAGCGGTTTTCAATCGGCGCGCGGTTTCACTCAGCGGCGCGTGGTGCCATTCGCGATGAGCCGAAAAATATTCGTCGCTACTTTGGACAAAGTAGGCGTCGAACCCAATGCCGAAAGTACATTGACGGCAGAAGCCGAGAAGCACGACACCCGCGCGTCTCGCATCGAGAACGCTTCTCGATTCTTAGACGTCCTCGTCGCTGAGTACGGCTCCTTTGACGGCATACACATCATCGGTCATAGCGAAGGAGCAGATGTCGCCGCCGGTCTTGCAGCGTCACGAAGCGACCTGCGCACCCTCACCGTCTTGAGCGGCGGTGGCTTAGGGCCGGCAGACGAAGCGCGCATTGGCTTGAAGCAGCTGCTCTCGACTCCCAGCGCAACCATCGACGCCCTCAACGCAAGGTTCATCGATGCCTACGTATTTACCGTGACGATGCGTATTCTCGCCAAACCTTCTGTAGACCGCTACCTACTCGGGCTCACCTATCGGCGCTGGGCCTCGTATCTCACGCACACGCCGGCTGATGATGCCGTGGCCTTCAAGGGCCCAGTGCTGTCGGTGCATGGCGATGCCGACATCAATTCGCCGATTGAAACGTCACGTTACCTCGAGCAGCGCTTCATCGAGGCCGGTCGCGCCAACGCGCTCACCCGACGCGAGTTGGCCGGTGTAGACCACAATTTTCGCGACTCAAACGGGGCTGACTATTTGCCCGAAGTCATCGCGGGCGCCTTGGACTGGATGTTGGCGAAATAACGCCTACTCCGCCGAAAACGAAGCCAATGTCTCACGCAACGTAGCGGCCACTGAAGCATCGGGCGCAAAATACAACTTCACGCACGTCACCGCGTTGAGCAGCTCACTCGCGGCCTGAAACACCCGGGCACGCCCCGCGGGCGACGCGTCGAAGAGCAACGAATTGGAAAGCAGCTTGGGCGCGAGCAACGCAGAAGGTGCAGGCTCGAGGTACGGCGCCGCGCTCCACCCCAGCGTGCCCAACAGACACAACCGCGCGCTCAACGGCACACCCACGTTCCACGGAGTGCCCATGACCTTTACGCCCTGCCCTGCATCAGGCAGCACCGCCACCAGTTCATCGGCCAAGCGCGTGAGACCTCCGCGCGTAGAATGTTCACCCAAGGTGCTCTTGCCTTCGCCTGAATCGGCCACGAAGAGCGCCGCGTTTTCTTTCGCCGCCACGCCCACCCCGTGCACCAGCAAGCCACCTTGCGCGAGCAGCCGGCGCGCGAGAAGCAACTTCACCACGCTCTCGACGGGAAAACGGTCGCCACTGCCGTCGACATCGGCGCGGGTGCCGTCGGCCGAAATCGTCGCGGTGACATCAGCCGTTTCAATGCCAAAGCTGCCGTCTTTCTCAGCCCGAACCTGCGGCATTTCTCGCAGGCCCACCTGCGTGCTGCTTCGCGTGAGCTGCACGTGCACATTCACCTCAGGCGTTTCGGTGCTGGCGAATGCGTTCCACGCGCTCGAAAAAATATCGCGCAATGACTGCGACGGCAGGTGGAGGCCAAAGACGCACTGGGCGATTTTGAACGACAAGGTCTGCACGGGCCGAGCCTCTTAGCCTAGCGTTGCCCGCCGGTGCGACGTCTCTCGAAAGGCCTGAGCAAAACCATGCGTAACGCCAAAAACACACGAAAACTCTCTACGAGCCAACAAGCTGACTTGCTTCAAACACTCCAAGCCCGCTTCGAAAAAAACATGAACCGCCACCAGGGCCTCAAATGGGCCGAGGTGCAAACCAAGCTCGAAGCCAACGTCGACAAACTCTGGTCTCTTGCTGAAATGGAAAAGACCGGCGGCGAGCCCGACGTGGTTGCTGTCGACAAGAAGCACGGCGAATTCACCTTCTTCGACTGCTCCGAAGAAAGCCCCAAGGGCCGGCGCAGCATTTGTTTCGACGCCGCCGCCCTCGCCTCTCGCAAAGAGAACAAGCCAGCCGGCAGCGCCATGGGCATGGCCGAAGAAATGGGCGTCGAGATGCTTACCGAAGACCAGTACCGCCAATTGCAAGCACTCGGCGAATTTGACCTCAAGACCTCGAGCTGGGTGCAAACCCCCGCTGACATTCGCAAGCTCGGCGGCGCTCTCTTTTGCGACCGCCGGTACGACACCGTCTTTCGCTACCACAACGGCGCCGAGTCTTATTACGCCGCCCGCGGGTTTCGCGCGTCGCTCACGGTTTGACCCATGCAACGCCTAGAGCACCAAGCAGTTGACCCAATCGTCGCGAGGGTGACGAGACCGAAGCGAGGCGGGCGCCCGAGGAAGGAGCACCGGAGGCGTGCCGGTGGGCACGTCGAGGAGCGGACTAACGAGGCCGCACGCCGCAGCGAGAGGATCGGCAGCCGCAGTAGATCGGGTCAACTGTTTGGTGCTCTTGCCCTTTTCATCGCGATGGTTTGTTGGTCTTGCGCTCCACGCACCTTGAGCCAGCAACTGCTCAACGCTGAATCGAAAGCGAATCGCGCCGAGAAAGCGCTCGATGAAGCCGAGGCCGCTTACCAAAAGTTCGAACCGGGCGACGCCGAAGACGCGCTCGAAGAGGCGAAGCGCGCCATCGATGACGCCGACTTCACTTACTACCCCGAGCACGCCGCCATCTCTGCCCGGTACGACGCGGTGTTCGCCAAGCTGCCCCAGCAACGTGAAGCCGCGCGCGTACACCAATTTGAAGTGAAGGCCGCCGAACACTGGGCCGAAGCCGATGCGGCGCTGCTCAAGCTAAACAGCGTGCTCGAGACCGTCGGCAAAGAACTGCCGGTCGAGGCAGAAGTCGAGGTCGCGCGCGAGGCGGCTCTCAAGCTGAAGGGCGTGCTCGAAGACGGCGAGCACCTAGAAAGTGAAGTGCCCAAGTACCACACGTATGCGCAGAAGCACCGGCTGATGCTGGCCAAGCAGCTGCCGCGCGTGTTGCTCGACGTGGCGCGGCTGAAGTTCTTGTCGCGCGTGCCCGAGAAAGACGCCGCCGGCCGCGAGAACCTAAAGCGGGCAAAGAAGGCGACCGACTTAGCAGACAAAAAAGACGCGCACCAAGACGCGGCGAAGGCCTTCAACCAGTGCAACGAGCGCGGGCTGGCGCTGATTGAAGACTTCAACCCGTTGCGCACCGCGTACCTCGTTTTTCCCACGGGGCGCAGCACCGCACAGGCGTACCTTGCCAACTGTGCCCGCGCCGCGCAGGCGAGTGAGCAGCAAGTGGCCGTACTCGAGAAGGCGATTGAGAAAATGAAGATGAAAAAACCCGCCGCGAAGAAAAAGAAGGTTTCCTTCCGCTGAAATTCGTAGTGCGTGAAGACTTATCGCTCCATATGACGACAAATCTACACGCAGCTTCACCCCTGCCGCTACTGCAGCTCCATTTTCACTTGGGTAAGCCGGCCCGCCGTAATCTCGATGGTGCGCGAGGTGCTCAGCCGGTTGTAGAGCACCTTCACCTGCCGCGCACCAGGCTCTAACTTCACCGGGCCCAGCGTTTGCCCACGGCGCACGCCGTCGACTTCGAGCACCGCGACCACCGGTTTTCCACCCAATGTCACTTGCACCAACAACTCGCCGTGTGTCGTCGACGGCGCAGGCGCAGAAGCCGCGACTGGCGACGGCCGTGGCACCGGTGCGAGGGCAACGGGCTCTTCTACCGGCAAGAAACGCCACGCCGCGAAACCCGCCAGCGCCGCCAACAACACCACCGCCGCCACCCACGTCACCACGGCGTTACGCGGGTACGCACGCGGGCTGCGCGTGACAAAACGGGGAATGTGCCCGTCGGTCTCGGTGGGCACCGGCGTGTCGACCAACGACGCGTTTGAATGCCGCCCCGACACGTCACCGATGACCGTTTCAGCGGCGTCAGCGTAAGGCAATGGGTGGTCAACCACCGTGCGCAACTCGCCGGTGTAAACGCGCCCGGTGTCAGTCGACGACGGCAGCGACACCACCGTTTTCGCTTCGGGAGCCGTTGGCACCGCCATCACCACCGTTTGCGCCGACGATGCGTGGTGGCTCGACGGAGGCAGCGTGGCCGTCTCGGCCGTAAGCAACGCCCCCACCAACACCGTGCGCGCCTGCGAAGGCGATTTCTCGAGCGACTGAATGAAGGCCTCTGCCGAGCCAAAACGGTCAGCCGGCTCTTTGGTGAGGCCGTGCATCAACGACTCGGCCACGTATGGCGGCAACCCCGGCACCAGCGACCGCGGGTCAGGCACCGGCGTGTTTATCTGCGCCATCATCACCGCCACATCGGCATCGGCCGCGAAGGGGTGGCTGCCCGTGAGCATCTCGTACGCCACCAGCGCCAACGAATAAATGTCAGCTCTGAAGTCAGCCTTTTGGCCGAGAATCAGCTCGGGTGCCATGTAGCGCGGGGTGCCAATCAACGCCCCGGTGCGGGTGGTGCCACTGGAGCGTTCTTTCGCCACACCGAAATCGAGCAGCGTCACCTCACCTTTTTGCGTAATCAAAATGTTGGCGGGCTTCACGTCGCGGTGAACGATGCTTTTTTGGTGCACATAGGTGAGCACCGCGCCCACTTGCTTCAGAAGCGGCACCGCCTCGGCGAGCGAAAAACGGTGCTTCTCGGTGAGCAACGTCGAGAGCGTCGAGCCTTCGACGTACTGCATTACGAAGTAGGGCAGCTTGTCGTGCGTACCCACGTGCAGCACCCGCACCAAATGGGGGTGCTCCATTTTCTGCATCAGCCGGGCCTCGCGCTCGAAGCGGGTCATCACTTCTTCATCGAGCAGCAACTCGGCCGACAACAGCTTGAGCGCCACCTCTTGCGACGTCTGGCTGTCGCGCGCTCTATACACCGTGCCCATGCCGCCCTTGCCCAGCACGTGCAAAATCACCCAGCGGCCGTCGATGATTTTCAGGTGCTTCAACGTCGGCGCCGGCTCGCCACACTTCGGGCATTCCATCGCGTCGAACGGCACTTCAACCGCGCAGCGGCGGCAGGGAGCACTCGAGATATTCACTGGCGTCAGCAGCTTAAACAGCCCTATTCAAAGCGCCATGAATGACGTCGATTTTCAAGCCCTGCAGGGGCGGGTGCACCAAATCAACCGGCCCGAAAAAGCGCTGCTTGCCCTTTACGTGCTCACCGCGGCGCTCTCGTGCGTCGCTTTTCCCCTGGTCATCGTGCCGCTCTTTTTTCGCTACGAAACGCTGCGCTACCGCTTCGACGCGCAGGGCGTTTTCATGAGCTACGGCATTTTGTTTCGGCAAGAAATGCAGCTCACGTACGACCGCATGCAAGACATTCACCTCTCGCAGAACATTCTCGAGCGGTGGCTGGGCATTGGCAGCATCACCATTCAAACTGCGGGCTCGGGCGCGGCCGGCAACTTGAAAATCGTGGGCGTGAAGGCATTCGAAGACATTCGCGATTACCTCTATGCGCGCATGCGCGGCATTCGTGATGCACACGATGAAGGCAGCCCGCACGTCGTTACAGAATCAGAACACGTGTTGCGTGACATTCGCGACGCGCTCCAAGGCGCCGCGCAAGCACTGAACGCGAAGGGCCCAGCATGATGTCGCTGCTCGTCAAAAGCCTGCGCCCGCTCTTCGTACCGCTGCTTAAGTTACGAATGGACGCGCCGCATTTGCCCGAAGGCTCGACTTTGGTGCGGCAGTTGAAGCCTGCTCCGGCGTGGCTGACGCTCAAATACATTCACGTCTTTCTGGGCATGGCGGGGAACCTCGTGGTGGGCGTAGGCGTTTCAATCGCGGCACTCACCCAATGGGGCACCGAAGGCATTTTCATCGCGCTGGCGATTTGGCTCGCGCTGTTCGCCATTCTCGGGTTCGCGCTGGTGGCCACCCGGCTCGACTTCGAGCTGCGCGATTACCTGGTGGGCGACAAGAGCCTGCGGGTGCGCATGGGGGCCATGAACCAACGTGAAGTGACGCTGAGCTACGCCAACGTGCAGAACATCGAAGTGCGGCAAGGCCCGTTGGAACGTATTTGGGGGTTTAAATCGCTCACCGTCTCAACCGCTGGCGGAGGCACCCCCATGCACGAGGGCGAGCGCTCGACGCACGAAGTCACCCTCGAAGGGCTGACTCAAGCCGACGAGATTCGCGCCTTGGTGATGTCGATGTTGAAGAAGCACACCGACACCGGGTTGGCCGGGCCTACGGCGAAACCAACGGCGGCGCTGCCCATCGACGCGTTGCGCGAAGTGCTGCAAGCCGCGCAGCTGCTCGAGGCCGCTGCACGCAACACTCGCCACCGGCCTTAAATCTGGGTGCCTTCGCCGGCCGGTGCGGCGGGCGCGTCTGTGTAATCGGACTCTTGACCGCTTTGCCTCAGCGGGCCGGCTGTGGCTATGGTCCGCCACCTTGAAAATGCACCTCGTCAACCGCCTTGGCCGCCAGTTGTTTTGGGTGGCTCCGTCGTTATGGGTCGCCGTCACGCTGCTCGTCACCTGCGGGCCCGCCAACACCTCGAGTGGTACTCCACCCGAGCTTTACTGTCCCGGAGGCCCGGGCTGCGACAAAGGCTTAGACGGCAAGCTTAAAATTGGCATCGCGAAGGCTAAAATCACCCCGGGGTCTTTCGAGCGCGCGCGGCCACACTTCTTGCGCGTGGTGGGTGACAACTGCACGGTGGGGTCTCCCCTCGACAAAGACGGCAACCGCCGCTGCGGCAAGCTGCTCGAAAACGCGTTTCAAGACTGTGGCCTCGACACCATTTGCCCCGGGCAAACCGGTTACGCAGGGCCCGACGCCGACGGCACCGAAGGCGACGGCAAAGACGACTTTTTCTTCGACTGTGGCCGCGACCGGCTGTGCCCGGGCGACCCTGGGTACACCGCCCCCGACGCTGACGGCACCGAAGGCGACGGCGTGTTTCAAGGCGTGTGGTTGGCCGGCTTCGGCACCAGCCGCCCCGCCTGGGACATCAACGACGACTTGTGGACCCGCGCGGTCGCCTTTCAGAACGGCGACACCACCATCGTGATGGCCAGCCTCGATTTGGTGGGCATTTTCTATGATGACGTGGTGCGCCTGCGCGCTCGCACCAAAGAGCTGGCGGCGGCTGAAGGCGTCGATATCGACTATTTGTTCGTCGCGGCGACACACGGGCACGAAGGCCCCGACACCGAAGGCCAGTGGGGGCCCGCGCGCGGTGGTCTCATACCTTCTCGGGGTGTCGACGACACCTGGTTCAACAGCGTGGTGATGGAACGCACCGCCCAGGCCGCCGTCGAGGCCGCGAAAACCGCCCGGGCGGCCAAGCTTTTCGTCAACCAAGGCCACCTGGGTGAATTGACCCGTTCAGTCATGGAGGACGATCGCGACCCCGTCATCATCGACGACGCGGTGACGGTGATGAAATTCGTCGACGCCGTCAGCAATGAAGTGATGGGCTCTCTCGTTCAGTGGGGCAATCACCCCGAAACCTTGGCCGACACCAATTCGCTCATTTCCGCCGACTACCCCTATCAACTGCGTGAAGGCATCGAGAAAGGGCTTACCTTGCCCGACGGCACCAAAGTCGCTGACGGCATTGGCGGCACCACGTTGTTTTTCAATGGCCCCTTAGGCGGCATGATGACGACGTTGCGCGCACACCCCAAGTCGCTCGACGGCACCGAGCCTGCGCCGCGCAGCTTCGACAAGGCCAAAGCCGTCGGCGAGCAGGTGGCGAAAGTGGCCTTGGGCTTGCTCAACGACGCGGTCGAGGTGAAGACGCCGCAAATCGCTTTCGGCGCGCAGACGGTGAAAATCAAAATCGAGAACGAGGTGTTTCACCTCGCCTTTCAAGCGCAAATTTTGAAGCGCCGCATTTACGACTACGACCGCAACAGGCCATTTACGGCCACCAACATTCCCAGTGTGTTGAGTGAAATTTCAAAGGTGTACATCGGCCCCGTGCATTTCTTGGGCATGCCGGGCGAGCCTTTTCCCGAATTGGGAATCGGCTATGACGCCCGCTGGTCTTTTGGAAGACCAATGGTGCGCGAAGACAACCCCAACCCCCCCAAGATGGACCAAGCGCCCCCGGGGCCTTACCTGAAAGAATTGGTGGGAGGCGCCTACCCCGCCATCATCGGCCTCGCCAATGACCACGTGGGCTATCTGATTCCCTCGTTCAACTACGAGCTGCACGACGAAACGCCGTATTACGAAGAAGCACCCGGCGACCATTACGAAGAAACCAACTCGGTGGGCCCGGGCGTTACACCGGGTCTGCTGGCTGATTACGAAAAACTCTTCGGCTGGCAGCCGTACAAGGAAATGTCGACACCATGACTTCTTTTTATCTTTGGGCGCAGTTGGTGACTGATGGGCAAGGTTGGCTAACGCGTAAATTGCTCGGCGTCACGCTGATGAGCGCCGAATGGGTGCTATGGGTGTTGTGCGTGCTCTCGGTTATTTCGGTGGCCATCATGCTCGAGCGGGCGCTCTATTTCGCGTCGCACCAGCTGCCCAATTCGACCGACGTGCTGTTGAAGCTCGAGAAAGGCGACTTAGAAGGCGCCCATGCGTCGCTGAAGAACGCCAACGGTATGGAAGCAAACGTGGTGCGTGAAGCGTACGCTGCCCGCGCGCAAGGTTCGGCGTCGGTCGAAGAAGTCATCGCCTCCACCATTGCCCGCGAAAAGTTACGTTACGAGCGCTTCATGTCGTTTTTGGGCACGCTGGGCTCCAACGCGCCTTTCATTGGGCTCTTCGGCACCGTGCTCGGCATCATCAAAGCGTTTCATGACTTGGGCCAGTCGGTAGCCAAGGGTGGGGCGATTCAACAGACGGTGATGGCCGGCATTTCTGAGGCCCTGGTGGCGACGGCCGTGGGTTTGGCGGTGGCGATTCCCGCGCTCACTGCTTACAACTGGTTCATTCGCCAATTGAAGAACACCACCGCGCGCACCAATGCCTTGGGGCACGCGCTGGTGGGCCGGCTCAAAGCGGCAGGAGAGCGCTAAATGGCAGGCAGCGCACCGACCGACGGTGATGACGAAATCGTCGGCATCAACGTTACGCCTCTGGTGGACATCGTTTTGGTGTTGCTCATTATTTTCATGGTGACGGCGAACTTCATCGTGCGCGAAACGGTCGAAGTCGACCTGCCCCGCGCGGCGAATGGCGGCGAAACCGTGCAAGGGCTGGTGAACATCGTGCTCGACAAAGAGGGCAAGATTTTCTTCGACGGGGCAGAAATTCAAGAACCCGCGCTGAAGTCGCGCATCGACGAAGCGCTCGCCAAAGACAAAGAAACCCGCGCCATCATCAGCGCCGACCAGTCGATTAACTACGGCCGGGTGATGTCGCTCATCGACACGGTGAAGGGCCAAGGCATCGCCAAGTTCGCGCTCAATATTCAAAAAGACGCCGCGCCCGCGCCTGCCCCGTCTCCGTAGCGTAGAGAGAGCCGTATGCCGTCAGCGTCAACCGCGCAACGCCGTCACGAAGCCAGCGGGCTTTGGCTGGTGGGCTTCGTGTTGCTGTCGCTGGGTGGGCACTTCATTGGCCTGTGGTGGCTCGACGGGCGCGCGTTAGAATTAAAACCGCCGCAGAAACCGATTGTGGTTGAAATTGTCGAGGTAAAGCCGCCGCCACCTCCCCCACCTGAAGAGCCCCCACCTCCCAAAGAAGAGCCCAAGCCGCTCAAGCCACCGCCGATGAAAACGGCCGAGAAGGTGAAGCCTCCGCCGCCAGAGCCGCCTCCCCCCAATGAGCCGCCGCCACCTGAACCAGTGAAGCCGCTGGTCATCGCGGGTATTTCGGGAGCTTCTACCAGCACCGCGGGAAACTTCGCCGCGCCGGTGGGCAACACGGCGTACGGAAAAACAGACAAGACCGCGACCGACCCCAACGCGGTGAAAGCCTACGCGGCGCCGAAATATGCCGCTCCCGGTACGACTGACACCGACCCGTCAATGGAAGGCGAGTGCAAGGGTGACTACCCCGAAGAAGCACGGGCCGCCGACGTCGAAGGGGAGGTGACATTGCGGCTCGATATTGATGAGCAGGGCCGCGTCAGCAACGTGCGCATTCAAGGCGGGCCAGGGTACGGGCTCAATGAAGCTGCGGTGCGCGCCATTCGCCGTTGCCGCTTCAAGCCGGCGACGAAAGACGGCGTCGCGGTGGCCACGCAAATCACGTACAGCTACAAGTTTTTCTTGGAATAGCGCTGGTTTCCAATACGGCAACCTGTGGCACGCTTGGTCGCCGGCCCGTCCTTTTGCAGCCAACCCGCATTCAACACTCTTTAAGTCACGACGTCTCGCTCGAGCCCAGGCGCATCGCGTCCCACCGGGCTTTCACCCACTCGGTATAGCGGTGGTCCCACAGCGCGACGACGCCCAGTGCCCCCAATGTCCAGAAGAGCACGTACGTTTCCCACCGAAAGTGGGTGCCCACGTCGTTGGCGAAAGTGGTTGAGAAAGAAACCACGCACATGGTGGTCAGCGCGGC
This sequence comes from Myxococcaceae bacterium, assembly GCA_019694575.1. Taxonomy (GTDB): domain Bacteria; phylum Myxococcota; class Myxococcia; order Myxococcales; family Myxococcaceae; genus JAIBBR01. The sequence continues at coordinate 10,849 of JAIBBR010000048.1, read as the reverse complement.
CCACACCCACACGCTGCGCAGCTCCAAAGGCTCGTCATCACGGCGCGGCTCGTCAGCCAGCAGGCACAACAAAAAAACGCTGTGCAAATAGTAATTGGCCGGGTTGAACCACACCGGCACCAACGCCACGCCCCACGCTGCCGCGCGCGCCCAGTCACGCCGTGCGGCAGCCCACATGACCCAGAGCGTCCACCCCGCGGCCGCCACCCACCAGGGCCCGGTCTCGGTGAGCAGCCAGGTCTTCATCGACAAGTTATTCACGTGCCCGTCGCGGTTGAGCAGCGACACTTTGCGCAGCCATTCAAGCCATGCGTCAGCACCAAAAAACACCAGCGACTTGATGAAGAGCAAGCCGCCCCACAAGGCCGCGCCTTGCGCCACTTTGAATACCGGCCCCAACCACTCACGCCACTGCTGAAGCTTCGGCAGCTTCTTTTCTTGTGCGTAAAACCGCGCCGCACTGCCCAGCGCGGGCCCCAGCAACGTCACGAAGGTGACCGCGGGAAAAGCGCGAATCAGCGCCGCCCACACCAAGGCCGCTCCCGCCAACCGGTAGCGCTCTTTTTTCAACGCCGAAAGCCCTATCGCCCACAATGACAACCAGTCGTGCCGCAGCGTGGCGCCAAACCAGTTGGTGCCGAACATGTAAAAATCCATCGCGCCGAACACCACTGCGCTCAAACACGCGGTGCGCCAACCAAAAGCCCAGGCGATAGAAACGAACGCGAGCAGCAGCAAAAACAAGTCGATGCCCACGCCCGCCCACAACACCGCGTCGCTGGCGTCGAGCCAGGCAAAGAGCCCCCGCGCCCCCAAGAACCACACGGGCGTGGCGTTGCCTCCGTGGTCCATCATGCTGCCCAAATACCCACCGGGCCCCATGCCCTCGCGAAAGTAGCGCATGTCTTTTTTAAACGCTTCCCAACGCTGGGGCGCAAAGCGCGCTTTCACGCTGCGAATGAAGTCGAGCGACGCTCCCACGGTGGTGGTCTCGTGCGTGCGCAAGTCTCGAAACTGGGTGAGCGGTAAACGCTCCAACTGACCGTCCACCATGTCATCGGCGTACGCCGCCACGCTCGCCGCGTACACCCCGTCGAAGCGCAGCTCGGGAAAATACTTGGCGATGGGAAAGTACACCCGCATGTCGTAGTGGTGCAAAAACGTCGGTCGACCCTGCCCGGCGTCGAAGAACTGGGGTTGCCCCACGTTGCCAAACGCAAAAAGGGCGAGGCCCGCGCACAACGTCAAGGTGACGCGCTGTGTCCACGGGTCTATCGACCAGCCACCTTCTTTCGGCCAGCGGCTGCGCACCACCGCCGCCAGCGTCAACCCCGCCGCCACCGCGCGCACGAAAGGCACTTGACGGTCTCCCACCGGCCACACGCCCCAGGTGGTTGAGACCGCTTCGAGAACCGCCACCGCCCACACGCCGCCCAGCACCCATTTCAGCCACGACGGGGCCGCGCGCGCGCCGAGCAGCACGAAAAGCAGCCCCGCCCACAACACGTGCGACCAGCCGTTGTCTGAGGCTTCGTCAGGGTCTTCTCCACGCAACTTGGCAGGCGCGTAATTGTTGAGCTCTGCCGGCGCTGAAAAAAGCGCCAACTCACTGATGGAAAATTTGTTGTCGCCGCCCGACGCCGTCAACCGCACATAACGCGCCGTCACCGAGAGCGTCAGGGTGGTGCGGGTGCGCATGCCTGGCTCGCTGGCGGGCTCGGCGGTCCACACTTGCTCGAATTGCTGCCCGTCGAGCGAAGCCCACAAGTGGTAGTTGTCGTTGTTGTCGCCCTGCACCACCGCGGCGCGCAAGTCAGTGGGAGCCCCCAGGTCCCATTCCAGCAAAGACTGCGGCCCTTCGATGACCGAGGTGCGGGTGGTGCGCCAGCCGTCGCCGTCGAAGACCGCCAGCCCGTCAGAAGCGCGCAGCGGGTTTTTGATGCCCACCGCACGGCTCGGCGCCTTGCCTTCGAGCAACGAGCCGGCCTGCGCTGAAGCAGCGAGCAACAACAAAGCCAAAGCGCTGGGGAAGCTGTAGCGAATCACGTGCGCTACGACGTATAGCCGTCAAGTTGAGCCATGCAAAAGGCTCACGGCAACACGCGCAACATTTGGTGAAAAGCCGCCCGCCAACTGAGGTTCTCTTCGAGCTGTACGGCTGACTTTTTACCCGCGGTGCGCCATTGCAACGTGGGGGTCGGCCGGTCGACCGAGAGCGCCAACGTCAGTGCCGACGGGCTCTTGCTTTTCGGTAACCCCGCTGCGGCCGAAGCCACCACCACTTCTACCCGCTGCGCCTGCACCGCCTGCAACGCTGACCACACCTCTTCTATCGACGCGGCTTCATGAAAAGTAACGCGCCCACTTTGCCGAAACTCGCGCAGCAGCAACCAAAGCACGCCCGCTTCTTCAGACAGCGGCGCTTCACCGCCTTCTTTCACAAACCACAACTGAAAGACGAGGCCTTCGCCGTCGAGCCATTGCCCCAACCTTCGCACCAACGCCGCGCACAAAGCCTGCACCCAGAGCAGCCTTTGGTATTTCTCGCCTTCGTCCACCACCCGCGCCCGCTTGAGAGAAGCCTCGAAGACGAACGCCACCACGCGCTTCTGACGAAACGCCATGCTCTCGTCGCGCGCGTAATAAAGCAGTGAATCGTCGACGAAGCGCACATCGAAGAAATCAGGGCGCTCGTCACCCTGCTCCATGTACGCCAGCTCGGTGGTGGCCAAATTTTCGAGCGAGCCCCGGGTGGTGAGTGACGTAAAACCACCCATCGGGTACGCGTCGTCGTCGCCTGACTGTACGGGTATGTCAGCGTCATGGTCACGCCGCGCTTTGAGCCGGCCAGGAGCGCTCTCGAGCAATGCCTGCGTGGCCGAAGCCGCCTGCGCCAGCGCCACCCGCGACGCCAAACCTTTGAGCGATGCCACGTTTTCAGCGAGAAAAACTTCGGCGTCAGTCACCCATTCGCGCTGCTTTCGGGCTTGCGCGCAGGCGCGGCGCAATGAAGCCGCCAGTTCTGTCACCAGCGGCCCTTCTTGGCTCACCTTGGCGAGCCCCTGCGCCATCACGTCGGCCATGCCCCGCTTGCCCAACGCGCGCAGCTTACCCACGCTCAAAGTCACTGGCGCCGCAAGCGACAAGCGCTCGGCCCACGTCGCCACCAAGAGCCCCGCCACCGTGCCTTTCAACCCGTGCGGTTGCGCCGTGTACGCTTCTTGAAGCAGCACGAAGCGGCGGTCACCGAGCAACCGCGCCAGCACGTGGTCTTCCCATTCGCGCACCGCGTCGCGCAGCAGCCCCGGTACGTCGAGTCGAAACGGCAAGAGCGGCTGCCCCGCCAGCAGGCTGCCAAAGTCAAAAGCGGCGGTGGGCAAACCCAACGTCGGCCGCTCCACCAGCGACGCCAACAGAAAGCCCCACGTTTCTTCGAACGCGGGGGCACGGTGCGCTCCCCCGTGCGCAATGGCGAACCCCGCGCACGCCCAGTCATTGGCGTCGAAAGCAGGCTTCACGAAAAGCCCAACAGCCGAGGAACTTTCTCTTCCAACAGGTCGACTTCTTCTTTCGTCTCGCCCAAGTACGACAAGAGCTGCAGGTCTTCACGCTCTACCGCGCCACCGTGAAAAACCCACGCGCGGGTGCGCAAGAGCCGGTACAGCTTCACCAGCTTGCGGTCTGAAATGAAGACTTCGTCTTCACGCACCAGCGTGCGCACCACCCGGCGAAACTCGCGCATCACCTCGTCGCGAAAAAACACTTCGCGGTCTTTTGGCTCTTTCTTGGCGAAGAGCAGCGTCAGGTAACGGTGTGCCTTCAAAAAATCATCGAGCGAGGCGTGCCCTTCGGCCCACGGCCGGTTGTTCAAATCGCGCGCGGTGGTCGACTCGATGCCCGCGTCGAGCAATTCGACGAAGTGGGTCTCTTGCACCGAGCGGCAGGCCGCTTTGAGACAAAACCGGTCTTTCAACGCGGCGAGCTCGGCGCTCTCGGGAATTTCGTTGGTAGCCGCGAAGAGAATCTTCAGGTTTACCGGCACCGCGAGGCCGTCTTGGTAAAACTTGCGCTCGTTGATGACCGTGAGCAGCGCATTCAAAATCGCCGAGCTGGCTTTGAAGATTTCATCGAGAAACACCAGGCGCGCCGTGGGCAGCTTGCCCCGCTCACGGCGAATGTACCGGCCAGCCCGCAGCTCGTTGATGTCGATGGGGCCCAACACTTCAGAGGGCTCGGTGAAGCGGGTGAGCAAATATTCAAAATAATCGTTCTGCGGCAGGGCCAACGCGTCTTTGAACTTCAGCACCAAGTCACTCTTCGCCGTGCCGGGAGCACCGACGAGCAGCAGTGGCTCTTGCGCCACCGCGGCCACGGTCATTAAGTCGACCAACGTCTGTTTCTCGACGAAGTGGCGGCCGAGCGCGAGACGAAAACGGTTGATGCGCTCGCGCAAAGCCTGCGCTTGCGACGAGAGCTGTTCCATCGTCGCTTCAGCAATGGCTTCTTGGGCGTCGCGAGAAGGTCTTCCAGTCACTTTAACGTCTAGCCTCCAGCATCACGGTGAACCCGATAGCGCACCCGGTACTCATCTTCTTCCAAGAAGTGCCGCGTCGCCTCATTCAACGTCAAATCGTCGCCTACATGGCCCAACACCAAGGTATCGGCAAAATCGACCAACGATAGGCAGAAGTACTTATTGGTGTTCAAACTGTCAGTGAGAAAAGGCAGCTGACCCGCCAACCGCCCCAACAACGGGAGCGCCACTTCAGTGGGAGCGTTGCCGAACGCCCGCGCCGCCGAACGGGCCAGCTTCAAGCGGTCGATGACGTGCAAGTCGCGCTCTTGCGCCAAGCGAGCTTGCGCGTCTTCGAAGACGGGGAGCGCACGGTCGAGTTGGCCCAGGTACGCAAAGCCGCTCGCCAGGCTCAAGCGGGTCATCGCGGTCGCCAAGTCGTTCGCTTTGAGCACCTTCTGCGCGCGGCCAAGCAATTCGACTGCTTCGTCTTTCAGGCCCACCCGCCGCAGCGAGCGCACCCCCGCTGCCAGCGCGCTGCCCAGCTCTGCCACGCCCTCAGCGCCCAACTCAGAAATCAAGCCCATCAGCGTGAGGAGCAATTGCTTCACCAACGACGAGCGGCCGAAGTGGCCTGCCACTTTGAGCCCGTCTTCAAGCACCACGATGCGCAGCCGCGCGGGAAGGTTGGCCGAGGTGGCCACGAATTGATTGAGCAGCGGCAGCGCCGAGCTCTCGGGCACCCGGGGCAAAAAGTCCATCAGGGTGTCGAGCAGGCGGGCACGCTCTTCGGGGGCATATTTGGGGTCGGCCGCCGCTTGGGCGCGCTTTTCTAAGGCACGCACCAATTCCATCGTGTCGGTGATTGAACGCAACGCCGCGGGCTCTTCACCTTTTTCGCTGCCGTAGCGCCGGCCCAAGTCTTCGGTGGCATTGAGGCGCTCTTGCGGCTCGAGCACCGAAGAAGACTGGCGCAGCCGGTCGACGGTGTAGCGCGCGAACGTGGGCAGCGTGGTCAGCGTCGCCAGCAGCTCAGCGGGCAGCGGCGTTTCGGGCGAAAGCCCTTCTAACGCCTGGGCAATGCGCTGCCGGTAAGCGCTGCTCAAAAAGTGGTGTACCCCGTCGTGGGTGTCGAGCGCTTTGAGGGCTTTCTCTCGCAGCGTCGCGGCGCGGTCTACCCGGCCGAGGCGCGCGAAACCCCAGGCGAATTCTAAGCCGACGTACGCCATGGTCAACGGCAGCGGCGCCTCGATGGCCGAGCGTTTGCGCGGGGTGTCTTCGAACGCCTTGAGCAAACCTTCGAGCTGCGCGTTGACGCGTTGAGCACGCTCGCCTTCGCGGCCCTGCAGGGTGGTTCCCGTGAGCCGTAAAAACCGCGGCACGTCGCGCTCGAGCGAAAGGCCCCGCTGCAGCCGCGCCAGCATGCGGTCTCTCGCGCGCGCCAGCCCCAACGCGTCGCCTTGGCTTAGTTGCGCCAACGCCCAGCGCGCCAGCCAGAACGAGCGCACGTCGAGGTTGGCGTCGTGCTGCTCTAACCACGCCGACACTTGCGCCAAATTGACGTTCGACGCGAGCCCTTGCTTGCCAGCGCATGCGGCCAATAGCTGGCTCACCACCCAGCGCGACTGGTCTTGCGTCGGCGCGGTGAGCTTGAGCAACTCACCCAACGGCATAGGAGCCGTCTGCGCCCACTGCGCCGCCAACACCGCCGCCGCATCGCCCGGTGATTCCCACAGCGCGTGCACCCACGCCAAACCCGCTTCACGCCACTGCTGCGTCGAAGCATAGAGCGGCGCCAACTTCGCCCATGCCTGCAAGCGCTCGGGCGCGTCCCACGCGGCGTCGCTTTTTTTGAAAGCAGCTTCTTCGGCATCGAGCGCCTGCTCGGTTTCGCTTGGCCCGGCCCCGCTGGCTTGGGTGAGCCGCACGGTGGGGGCTGAACGCGCGGGCGGTGGCACTTCTTTCGCCGCGTCTTTCAACGAGCGTGACTTCGCGCTGCGCGATTTGCCGACAGTGAGCGCAGGCTTGCTCTCAAAAGAAGGGGCGGCCGGTTTGCCCTCGGGGGCAACAGCGCCAGTCACCGCCGAAAACACTTCGTCGGCATGGGCTTCGAATACGCCAAACTCGAAAGCTGCGCTCTTCACCCACGGCTGCAGCGCGGTGTGCGCCGTGTCGATGACGTAGTCGACCCATTCTGACAACGGGCGAAACGCATTGAGCGGCAACGCGGTGGGCGCCAGTTTTTCAGTCAGCCAATAAACGGTGTCTGAATCAGGCGCGAGCCAGGCACGCACGCGGTCACGGCGCAGCGGAGGCTCGAGCGTCATGCCGTACGGCGCGTAAAGGTTGGGCAGCTCTAACAGCCGCGCGTAAGCGGTGCCGGGCAATTCACCCACGGCCCGTTCGCGCCCCGGCCGCGCCGCCAACACCACCGTGGTGCCGCTCACCGCGAAGAGCACGTCGTCGAGCACTGTCTCGGGCGCGTTCGCCACCCAGCGCTCTACCGTCTCGACGCCCGCCTCATTCACCCACAGCGACGGCGCGTCAGGCCTGAGCGCACGCCTAAGTTGCATGGGCACGCGCAACCGGGGCAGGTCTACCGAAGACAACCGCGTCACCGCATGCGGCAACGAAGGTTCAACCCATTGCCCCACGTCTTCCCACTCGCCCTTGTCGTACGCCCGCCAGTGGCCGTCACCATCGATGAGCACAAAGCCGCTCGAGGGAGCCTGCAAACTCGTCTCAAACGGATGCCGATAGCCGAGCTGAGTCCACACGGTTTGCTGGCCAGCCGGTGACGGCAGGTACGCCGTGAAGCCGCCAGAATTTTCGAGCGCTTGGCCAAGCACGTACCAAGACGGCTCTTCGACTTTCACCAAGGCGAAGAGCGCTTCGGCGCCAATGCGCTGAAAGCTTTGCCGCTCACAACCCAGCCGCAGCAGCTCTCCACACACTTTCAACATGGCCTCTGGCGTGCGCACCGCGAGCAGTGCCTGCGGCAACCTGCCGGCCGGTAAATCAGTCGGCACCGGAGGCAGCACCGCCGCCCAACAATCAGCCCGGCGCCGCGTGGCGCTGACGTCTTTTTCACCCACGCCCAACTCTTTGAGCGCGCTGCGACGTTCGCCAGGCAACGCCCCCAAAGGCCACACCGCAACGCCTTGTTCAATATCAGCGAAGTCGACCGGCTCGCGCTGCAGCTCGGGGGGAATCACGTGCGAGCGCAAAGCGACCGTCAGCGCCTCGCGAGTGGGAAAGAGCAACGCCTTCGACTTCATTTGCCCTTCTCAGTCACCGCGGTGCGCTCAGGGGTGGGTTGTTCTTTCGCTTCAGGCCGCAACGGCGCCGCGCCGCCTTCACGCTCGATGACGATGTGGCCCAATTCAGACGCTTTCAACGCGCCGCCGGCAATCAATTGCTCGAGCAGCTCCTTGTGGGTCTCTTCGTGCTCCATCGGCAGCGCATCAGAGTCACTCTCGTACTTGATGATGACGTTCTTCTTCTGAGTGCTGGGGTCAACTTCGAGGCGCAAAATGACGGTGGCCATGTTTCACCGTTTCTTATTTTCAGTTTGAGGGAGCAAGTGCTGCAGCGCTTCGCGGTCGAGCACTTTTTTCTCGAGCAGCAAGTCACGCAGGGTTTCCACCAGCCCCTTGTGGGTGGCGAGAATGTCTTTCGCGCGGCGGCGTTCGCGTTCCAAAATGTCGAGCGCGGCGGTTTCGATGCGCGCCTTCAATGTTTCACTGGGGGCCGGCGCTTGCCGTGAAATCTCAATGTGCCGCACGCCCACATTTTCACCGCCCATGCCGAATTGCTCTACCAATGCCCGGGCAACATCGGTGGCGCGCTGCACGTCAGCCGAGCTGCCAATCGACAAGTCTTCGAGGAGCAACAGCTCTGCTTCGCGCCCACCGTACAGGGTGCAAATATTGTCGAGCAGCTGCGCCCGGGTGGTGACATAGCGGTTCACCGGGTCTGAATAACGCACGAAGCCCAAAGAGCCCGACAAATCGCCGCGAATCGAAATGCGCTCGATGGCTGGAGCATGCGCGCAGAAAAGCGCCACCACCGCGTGCCCCGCCTCGTGGGTCGCCACCACGTGCTCTTCGGCGGGCGTCAGCGTCGCGCGGTCGACGAATTCGGTCAGCGCCCGTTCGACATCGACCAAGTCGGTGACGTCGGTGCGTTTCTCGCGCAAACGCATGCGCGCCAAGGTGCGGCAGAGCGCCTGCAAGTGGTCGCCCGAGAAGCGAACGTTCTGCCCTTCGACCGGGTCACCGGTGCGGCGCACGGCATATTCCAACGCGCGCTCGCTAAAATTCAGCCCCAACCGCTCGGCGTAAATTTTCAAAATCGCGCGCCGGTCGTCTTCGCCCGGGTAAGGAATGTGCAGGTGAAATTCGAAACGGCCGGGGCGGAGCAGCGCCGCGTCGAGCGATTCGACGAAGTTGGTGGTGCCCACCACGAAGACCAGCTCGTCTTTGCGAAAGCCGTCCATCTCGGTGAGCAGCTGGTTCACCATCGAGTGCTCTACGCCCGAGCCGGTGTAGGTGCCGCGCGAGGTGGCGAACGAGTCGAGCTCGTCGAAGACGATGATGGCGGGGGCCGCCTGCCGCGCGCGCATGAACACTTGCCGCAAATTGTCTTCGCTCTCGCCCACCCACTTGCTTTTCAATTCGGGGCCGCTCACCACCGTCACCGCCGCGCCCAACGCGTGCGCCATGGCCTTGGCGAACAACGTCTTGCCGGTGCCGGGAGGCCCCCAGAAAATCATGCCGCGGGGAATCAGCCCTTCTACCCGTTTGATTTGCGCGTCGTCGACGAGGCCGTCTTTCACCTGCAGCACGTCGAGAATTTCTTTCTGAATGCGGTCTTTCACCCGCGCATAGCCACCAATGTCTTTTTGCAAGTCGACTTCGGGCACTTGCAAGGCTCCCACCAAGGTTCCCGCGCGCAAAAGCGAATATGCGGGCTTGGGGTCGAGCGGGTAGTCTTCACCCGTCAATGTCGAGAGCAGCCGCCGCAACCGCACCGCGTTGGCACCCGAAATTTGTTTGTAGAGCGCGTACGGCTTCAGGCCTTTGTCAGCCGAGAGCTTGCGCGATTCGCGTTGCGTCACCAGTTGGCCCAAGCGGTCGCGGGGCACCCCCATCAACACTTCACGGCGGGGAAAAACGTTCTCGATGACTTTGGGCAGCGGAAACGACGGGTCTTTGAAGGCGAGGAACTTAAGCTCCGGGTTCTCATACATGAGGGGAATGACTTCGCGCGCTTCGCTGGTCAACCCGCCCACCGACGTGGTGAGCAAATCGAGGTGCGGCAACACCACCACTTTTTCAGCCACTGCCCCGCGCACCGCTTCGCGCAAGAGAAAGACGATGGTCTGCACCAAGCTGCTGCCCATGGGAATGGCAGGCAAGTCTGAAATCGGCCGCCCGTCGAGGTACAAAAACTGCCGACCTTCTTTTTTCAGCCGATCACGGAGGCATTTGTAAATGTACGGGGTGAGCTCTTTTTCGGCTTCGACCAGCACTGACAGGCCGCTGCTCAAGGCGTCGAAAATGCGCGCCAGCTCGCCGGGGTACGCCGCTTCGACCGCCTGAAACGGCGTGAGCTCGAGCGGCAACTGCTCTTCGGGTATCAGCGCGGGCAACGGTGACTCTTTCTTAGACGCGCACTTTGATGGTGAGCGCGCCCGTCTTTTTGTCTTCTGAAATTTCTTCTACCGTTCCCATTTCGGCTGCCTTTTCTTTGAGCGCCGCGGCGGTGACGCGGTGGGTGACGCCGTCGAGCTCGCTGCGCAAGCTTTTCAGCCGGTCTTCGAGTTGACGGGTGACTTTTTGTCGCAAGGCTTCTTCTTCGGCCTGGGCTTCGCGCTCGAGCGATTCTTTGGCTTTGCCGCGCAGGGTTTCTTCAGCACTTTCGACCGCACCGGGGTTGGCGACGATGCCCTCGCGCTTGGTCTTGAGCGCCAATTCAGCGTGCCCTTTTGCGGTGACTTTCAATTCGCCGGTGCCCAGGTCGACCGTGACGTCGATGCCGTTTTTTTCACGACGCACCACGGTGTTGCCCTTGCGTAGGAAGCCGTCTTTTTCGAGCTCTTGCGCCAGTAATTCACCGAGCCGCTCTTTGGGCAAAATGGGCAGTAATTCCAAGCGCGAACACAGCCCGTCTTCGACGTGCACTTCTTTTGATAACGATTCAGAAACACTCACGCGGTAGGCGCGGCTCATGGCGCAATCGTACGCGCGAATGAGGTGGGGCGCATCACCTACATGGGGAAAGGCGCGTCACTTTTTTCGCTCAGCATCCGGCTAAGCCCAGGTAGCACTTGCT
>JAIBBR010000196.1 GCA_019694575.1 Myxococcaceae bacterium | reverse complement strand
CGGCGAAGGCGCCAAGGCCACCGAAAAACCCGTCGCCTCGCGGTACTCAGCGCGCAACACGATGTCGACCGCCGTGGCCGCGAAACGAAACGCCGGGTCCACTTCAACCGCCCAGTGGCCTCCGACTGGCGTGGTTTGCCCCGACAACTTGCCTTCTGCGAGCAGCACCTCGACCGAGCGGTCGGTGCGGCTCTTCACATGCGCGTTACTGCGCGGCCCCACCGCCAAAATACGCGCCACCCCGCCCCACAACACGGCGTATTCGCCAGAGAGAAATAGCTTTCCAGGAGCCGAGAGCGCGCGATTCATGTTCCCCTTCGCCGGTACGCGACTGCGACTTCACCCGCGAACCGCGCGTTGTTCGCGAGCAAGTCTAAATTCACCGTCAACGTGCGCCCACCCGAGCGCCGCGCCATTTCTTTCAGCAAAAACGGCGTCACGGCTTTGCCATGAATCTTCGAGCGCCGCGCCAAGCTCAACGCGCCTTTCAAGTACGTCTCGACTTCACGCAACGGCAATGCACTTTCAGCCGGAGGTGGCACCGCAAACACCAAGCCGCCCTGCTCCAATGCCCCGAACCGGGCGCGCATCAGGCGAGCGGCTTGCTCGGCGTTGTCGACGCGATATGGCAACTTCAAACCCGTTTGCCGCGAATAAAAACCCGGCAGGTCATTCGTTTTCACGCCCAGCACCGGCACACCCGCGGTCTCGAGCACCTCCAACGTCTTCGGCAAATCGAGCACCGACTTCGCACCCGCACATACCACCGCCACCGGCCAACGGCTGATCGCCGCCAAGTCTTGAGAAATGTCCCAGTCGAGAATCACCTGACGGTGTACTCCGCCAACGCCGCCGGTAGCGAAAACACGAATGCCCGCCGCCGCCGCGATTTCAACCGCAGCGCTGACCGTGGTGGCGCCATGCGCACCGGCCGCCACGGCAATCGCCAACTCACCCGCCCCTACCTTCATCACCTTCTTGGCCGCGGCAAACAATGCCAACTCATTAAGGCCTACCCCCACGCGCACCACGCCGTCGATCACCGCCGTCCACGCGGGTATGGCGCCAACCTCGCGCACCGCCGCATCGCAACGACGCGCCGCCTCCATGTTTCGAGGGGCGGGCAACCCTTGCGCGACGACAGACGTCTCCATCGCCACCAACGGCTGCTTCTTCAGCGCGCGCCTTACTTCTGCCGAGAGCTGCAATTGCACGTGAAGGGCTCCCTACATCGGCCGCTCGGCGACCAGCAGCGCTTTCATCGCGTCATCTTCAAGCGCTTCGCCGTCACGGCTCAACGAAATCGCATTCACCTGGTTGTCTTCGATTTCTACGTGGGCGCCTTTGCGCCACTCGGTCGTCAGCTGCCCGCCGTCGACCAGCTTGCCGATCAAGGTCGAATCTTCCCAGCTCACCACTTCGACCCACAACTGCTCTTCGTCGAGCTCTTCTTTGCTGCCGCTGGGGTTCACTTCGAAAGGCGCGCGCACCAAAAATGTGAGCGGCTCCATCAAACCTTTGCGCAGAAATCGCGCCTTGAACGCCGGCAGCAGATCTTTGGCTTGCTGCAGAAATGCAGCGGTCTCTTCAGCCGTCTCTTTTTCGAAACGGTCACGATATTGACGTAGCAACTCAGTCATGACGTGTCGCCCGTCGCCCGACACCACCGTGGTGTACTGGTTGTCATGCCCGCGAAACATTTCGGGCGTCGCGCCATAAAGGTTCTGACGCGCCTCGTCTGACGGCAAAAGCATGAAGTCTTGCCCCACGCTGGTCGAGATCACAGTGCGCGGCGCTGGCCCTTGGCCAAATGCCAGGTCGGTGCACAGCTCGTGAAAAAAAGTCTCAGCCGGCTGTAAGTCGTCTTCGGGCAGGTTGAAAACCTCGACGTCTGGCACCGCGAACTTCGCCATACCGTGGGTGTGCACCCAATAAGGAGCGTCGTTCTTCTGTAGCTCCACTGCATGCAGCGTAATGTGATCGCGAATATCGAACTCGAGCTCGGTCAACTCTTCGATGTCGTCGGGCGTGTGAATCTTGAAGGCGGTAACGTCAATGGCAATGCCTTCGACATGCTCGAGCAGCGAGCGAATGCACCACAACGCCTCGAAGACTGCCACCGAGGCCTGCGGCATGCCCGGTTCGAAAGACACCCGGTAAAATCCGCGCGACTTTCGCAGCGCGTCGTGGCTTGCTTCAGTGCCGCTCAATAAGTCGGGAGACCACCCGAGGTTCTCCTTGCGCGTCTCGAAGTGCACGTCGATGCGGGTTTGCTCGGCACGAACCGAGAAGAGGCAGCCTTCGACGTCGGTGAGAAATTCAACGTCTTCAGAATCGAACGAACCGGCCAGCTCGGTGAGCGAGACTGGTTTGGGCGACTGGGTGGCGACAATGTAGATCTCTTTCACAAATGCTTCTCGATCTGTCGAAAGAGGTCAGCCCGGTCGACCAAATTGGTCAGGTAATCGAGCGTGTCAGTATGGAGCACCAAAACAGGTGACATCTTGTAACCCTTGAACCAATTTTCATAGAGCGCGTTTAGACGGCTCAAATAAGCGCTGGGTATATCGCGCTCCATCGCCCGGCCGCGCAGGGCAATTCGCTCTTTCAACGTCTTCAACGAGCACTTCAAATAGATCATCAGGTCTGGGGGCTGCAGCGAGTTGCAAATGGTCTCGTACAGCTCCCAGTAGGTGGCAAAGTCGCGCTTGTCGATGAAGCGCTGTCGGTGCAGGTTTCGGGCGAAGATCTCGGCATCTTCGTAGATGGTGCGGTCTTGAATTGCGGTGCCCGTCTCTCGCTCCAGCGTGCGGTGAAGCCGAAATTTGTGAGTAAGAAAGAAGACTTGCGAACGAAACGCCCAGGTCTTCATGTCTTTATAAAAATTGGCCAGATACGGGTTCTGATCATTTGGCTCGTAAAACGGTTTGACCCCGTACTTGCGGCACAAAAACGACGTCAGCTCAGTTTTTCCAGCGCCGATGTTTCCAGCGATTGCGATGAACTTTTTGGGAGCCACGGGCGATTGCTTTCTAGCACCCAAAGGCGAAGCCTGGGGCTTTCATTGCACAGAGTGGGCGGTTACGGTGCGCGCCATCAGATGCGTCGAATGTTTTTTCTGGCGGGGTGGGTCGTGGTCATGGCTGCCTGCGAGTCTGCGCAGGTGAACGAGGGCCATGCCGCCGCTGCCCGGGGCGATTGGCGCGCCGCCGCCGAGCATTTTTCGACTGCAGTAAAAAGTGACCCCGCGCAACCGAGCGTGTGGACCTTTCTCGGCCACGCCAAGTTCTCAGCGGGCGATTTGTCCGGAGCTGAAGACGCCTACCGCAAGGCGCTTTCGCTCGACGCCACGTTCATCGCCGCGCAGGTGGGGGTGGTGCGGGTAAAAGTACAACGCCAAGAATGGCATGAAGCGCTCGCTCTCCTCGCGCCCTTGCTCAAAGTGCCGCAACCTTCTGTCGAAGTGCTCACCCTGCAGGCGCTCGCCGCCTTGGGCCGCGGAGAAGCAGCCGATGCTGCGCTGGCCGAAACGGCCATTCAACAGGCGTTATCGCTGCGCCCTAACGAGGCCAGCTTGCAGTATCTCAAAGGTTGCGCCCTCATCGCCGCCAGACGCTACGACGAAGCCCAAGCGGTATTTGATGTACTCGAGCAACGGCCCACCGAGGCGATATGGGGTGTATGGGGACAAGCCCGCTTGGCCGCGGCGCAAAGTCGTAAAGCCGACGTGCTGTTGCACTTGCGACGCGCGCAGGCTCTCAAGGGCCGCACCGCCGACCCCCGCAGGCTCTTGCAAGATCCCGCGTTCACGTTCATGAAAGAAGACCCTGATTTTCAGGCAGTACTGAAGCGATAAGAATGCGAATACTCCGCAACCTCTTTTGCATCTTCTTGGCTGGCTTTTGGACGATGGTGATGTTCCCCGTCGTGGCGCTGGTAATGGCGGTATCGCTAAGCCAATCGGCGGCCATGTACTGGGTGAAACATATTTGGGGCGGCGTGCTGGTTTGGGGGAGCGGGGCCACCCTGTTCATTACCGGCCGCGAAAAAGTACCCACCCACACGCCGATTATTTTCGTCGCCAATCACCAGTCGACGCTCGACATTCCCGCCATCTTCGTCTCATTGCCCGGCGACTTTCGCGCGGTGGTGAAGAAGGTGCTCAAATATGTGCCGTTTCTGGGCTGGTACCTGTCACTGGGAGGGTTCATTTTCATCGATCGCGGCAACCACCGTGAGGCCTTGGTTTCTCTCGATCGGGCAGCGACGCGCATTCGCAACGGCACCAGCGTGCTCATTTTCGCCGAAGGCACCCGCTCGGCTGACCGTCGCATTCTGCCCTTCAAGAAGGGGCCCTTTGCTTTGGCCATGAAGGCTGGAGTGCCGATTTGCCCAATTGTGATCGAAGGCTCAGGCCAAGTCATGCCCAAGAACTCGTGGAACATCACTCCCGGTCCGGTGCGCATCGCATACGGCGACCTGGTAGATCCGAAAACCTTTGGCGACGACCGCGCGGCACTGATTCGCGCGGTGCGTAACCAAATGATCGACATGAGCCTGGCGCTCGGCGGCAAGGGCGGCGACCGCGATCTGGCTGTTGCCGCCCGGGGGCTCGAGGGTATCGGCCGGGGAGAAGAACCGGGCTCGAACCAGGCAGGAGCGGTATGAGGTTCGGCGTCGTCAGCACCTGTGGGTTGGTAATGCTGCTGGGCGCAGGCTGCCTCAAAGCGGTACCCCCGCTCACGCCAATGGAGCTGGCCGAAAGCCACTTACACCAAGGCAACCCCGCCAAGGCCATTGCATTGCTCGAGCCGCTCTATCTCGTTGATCGGCAAGACCTCGCCATTGGGCGGGCCCTGGCACAGGCGCACGTGAAAAACGGCACCGCCGATACCTTC
Organism: Myxococcaceae bacterium; assembly: GCA_019694575.1. GTDB lineage: Bacteria > Myxococcota > Myxococcia > Myxococcales > Myxococcaceae > JAIBBR01. The sequence goes on along the minus strand of JAIBBR010000196.1, from coordinate 2,322 downwards.
TTGAAGCAACTGGCGGCTCCCGCCACAGCCGCCGATCATTATTTGCGCGGGTTGCTGTTGTTCAGTCGTTCGGCCGACGCCAGCGCTCCGGCGATTTCTGAGTTCTCTAAAGCCGTGGCGCTGAAACCTGACGTGGCTGAGTTTCACTACCGGCTTGGGCTGGCTCTGCTCGAGTCAGAGCGCTACGAAGATGCGCTGGTTTCGCTCCACACCGCGGTACAGCAGGCTCCGCAGCAACGCGGGTGGCTGTTGCCGCTCGCCAAGGCGTTGCACCGCGCCGGGCAGCCCGAAAAAGCGATCGCAGCGATTCGTGACTTCGTGTCGGGGCCTCCTCCCTCGCGGCAAGAATTGGCGACGGCGCGCGCGCTGATGGACAGCATGACCGACCCTTTTGCTCGCATACCCCAAGCGGCCCGGGCCACCTTCGAAACGGGGTTAACCGAGCTGTATCAGCGCGATCAGCCGCAGGCGGCGATCATCTCTTTCGAAATGGTGGCCAAAGATCACCCCGACCTGGGTGTCGTGCACACCCTGCTCGGCCTTTCGCACCAGCGGTTGGGCGATGCCGGGCGCGCTCTCGACGAGCTCAAGCGGGCCGTCGAATTGTCGCCCAGTGACGGTAAGAACCACCTCTATCTGGCGGGCCTGTTCTCGAGCCACCAGCGGCCCGAGACAGCACGAGAGCACCTGCTAAAGGCGATTGAGCTGCACCCACTGCTCGATGACGCCTATGCCCAGTTAGGCGACTTGGCGCTTGAGCGAAACGATCTGCCGGCGGCTGAGCAAGCCTTTCGCACCTGGGTGGCCATCGCCCCCGATTCGCTCAATGCGCGCGGCAAGCTGGCCTTGGTTTACCAACAGCAAGGCGATTGGCCCGCAGCAGAAAACCAGCTCCAGGCCGCGCTCGAGAAAGAACCCGAGAACATAGAATTCGTTCTGCGCATGGGTGTGCTTCACGCTGATCGGTTTCAAAAGGCGCGCACTCCGCAAGAAAAACAGGCGGCCAGCGAGACGGCCCGGGTGTGGTTGAAGCGCGTGCTCGACGCTCAGCCTGACAACACCATCGCCTCGCGAGCGTTACAGACGTTGCCTCCTTAAAATCGCAGAGGTGCAGCCATGAAGAGAACGCACATATCGTCGGGAGCCAAATGGGAAGCGATCGTCGGGTATTCGCGGGCGGTGCGGGTCGACGGTCAGGTGTACGTCACCGGCACCACCGCTTTTTTGCCCAATGGTGACCACGTTGCAGGCGGCGCATATGCCCAGTCGGCGCAGGCGATTCGCAACATCGAGCGGGCGCTCCAAGCAGCAGGCGCCAGCTTGGCTGACGTGGTGCGTACCCGTCTATACGTGACCGACATCGCACGCGACTGGCAAGAGGTAGGTCGTGCCCATGCCGAGGCGTTCGGTGCCACCCGCCCCGCCACATCGATGGTGCAGGTATCGAAGCTGATCGAAGAATGGATGCTCGTCGAAATAGAAGCCGACGCAGTGGTGGGGTCAGGCGCGGCAATCGTTTAACTGGCTGTCATGGCCGACTTACTCCTAGAATTCTGATTTGTGAGTGACGGCTCGTCTCATCGACAAGCGCCCAAACCTTCGACGCCGGGCCGCGTGAAGAGCGCCGCGCGCACTGACCCGCTGCCTGAAGATACGCCGCAAAAACTTTCGAAAGAGCGGCTAAAAGAAGGCGCTGCTGAAACCGCGCTCAATGTCGCTGGTATTTTGCGCGACTTGGTTGACGACTTTCGTCACTCTGATCGTTTCTTCAAATACAAAGCAGCGGTGCTGGTGTGCTGGGTGTTGCTCTCGGTAACGAGCCTGGGGGTGGCCTGTCCCAGCACGGCCGAAACCAACTCTATCGGAGCACGGCTCATCGTCTCTGACGTCGCCGGCCAGCGGGTGTACTTAATTAAAAACGACAGCGAAGAACCGTGGGACAACGTCAGCGTAGTAGTGAACCGCTCGTACCAAACCACGTCAGCGCAAATCGCCCCGTACGGTGACATTGGCCTTACACCGCGTTTGCTCATCGACGGCACTACCGGCAAACCAGCGCCGACCGACATCGTCTTTGGCGACGTCGAGGTTCACTGCGATCAGGGCTCGGCGACCGTCATGAAGGCCGGCAAGACACTGTAAACAGTCGAAATGAAAAGGCGCCTGCCATTTCTCCCTTGGAGAAAGCAGACGCCTTTACGCCAACGAAAACGCGTTATTGCGTTATTCGTCTTTCTTCTTCGCGGCCGGCTGCTGGGCCTTGGCCTCACCTTTGGGAGCGGCCTCTTTAGCGTCTTCTTTCACCTTCTCGACGCGGTCCAC
>JAIBBR010000195.1 GCA_019694575.1 Myxococcaceae bacterium | reverse complement strand
GGACTGATTGCCTGCCAATTCTTGGAACGAGCCACAACGACCTCCTAAGAAGAGATCGCCCCCTCATGATCTTGAAATCGTCAACAGTCAACCAACGATTGGATCGCGATTGCCGCGATCCTGTTTAGTTGGGTACTTGTTCCAAACCGCTCTGCTCGGCGGCGTCGTCGCGCTGCCCATCATCGCCAAGATGAAGCGCCATTCCGTTGGCAGCACTTTCGACTTGATCACCCCACCGCTTGTCGGAGCGTGGGCTGTCGGCAACGTCGGCTGCTTCTTGGCTGGGTGCTGCGTCGGCCAACCAACCGATCTTCCTTGGGGCATGCGGTTCTCCGCCGATGCCACCCCGCCTGAGCTTCGCGGCCTCCCCGTTCACCCGACGCAGTTGTACTCGATGCTCTTCGAGATTGCGGTCTTGGTTTGGCTCCTCGCGCGCCGACGACGCTTCCCAGGGGAACTTCAGTTTAAGTGCGGTAGTCGCACTGCTTGTCATGCGCATCGCCCTCGTGGCGGTTGGCGTCAGCGCGCAGGCATTTAGCACCAGCACGGTTGTGTACATCGTTGTTGCGGTGTTGGCCGCTGCCGCCTTCTTCGCGCTCAAGCAAAGGTCTTCACGGCTGCCATCAATGCAGACAGCACCTTGAAGTATCGAAAGGGGCTTGAGAGGCTCCGTTCGTCAAGGGCGTGAAGACTTATCGTTCCATATGACGACAAATCCACACGCACTCGCGACATTGGGCCACTTGACGGAAAAATGGGAACCAAACCGCCCGCGCAAACCCGCTTAACGGCAACACGCCACGCTCCTTGACCCCGGCTCTTCCCTCAATGCCAGCCGCTATTTTTTCTGAATTCGATTCAGCTCGTCGAAGCCCGGCAAGGTCGACAAATCGGGCACGATGATAATTTCAATGCGCCGATTGGCGGCCTTGCCTTCGGCTGAATCATTCGCCGCGGCTGGCTTGCTGTCACCGAAGCTCGCCGCGCTAATACGGTCTATCGGCATGCCGGCATCGACCATGGTCTTGAGCACGTTGATGGCGCGCGCGGCCGCGAGCTCCCAGTTCGACGGGTATTGCGCAGTGGCAATGGGCACATTGTCGGTGTGGCCTTCGACTTGAAATTTACGGGTGGGAATCGACGCCAACAGCTGGCCGACTTCAGCAATTGCCGCTTTGCCGTCTTTCGACAAATTTGCCGAGCCCGAATTGAAGAGCACGTCAGACGCCAGCACCACCACCATGCGGCCGTCGACAATTTTCACCTTCAATTTGCCCGCGTCGATGAGCGACTTGAACTTGTCGAGCACGTTTTTGAATTCGGCAATGCGTGCGTCAGCTTCTGCCTTTCGCCTTTGCAATTCAGCCAACGCCGCCGTCATCTCGCCCACCGCGGCTTGCAATGACGACTTGTCTTTCAACATTGTCGCTTTGTCGCCTTCTAACTTGGCGATGCGTGACTGCAGGTCTTTCGACGTTTCTTTCTCGGCATCGAGCGCGACTTGCAGATCTTGCTCGTGCCGCTGGCGCTTCTGCAGCTCTTGCTCTTGAGCAGTCACCTTCGCGTTGCGCTGCGAAAGTTGCTCTTCGTAGTCAGCTTTCATCTTGTCGAAGGTGCCCGTAGTGACGCACCCCCACATCGGCAACAGGAACAACGCGTATTGAACTTTCATCGGGCGGGTTATAGCGCCGTCACGCGCAATGCCAACTCATTGCAGCTTGCTCCACACCCACAGCACCAACGCGATGAACGCGCCAATCGCGAGCAGCACTTTCACCTGCATACTCATTGCCCCGGGCTCGTGCGTGCCGTACGCAGCGAGCACTGCTTCTGAAACGCCCGCGTATTCACCGGCGTACTTCGCGGTTTGAAGATAGGCATCGGTGAGACTGCCTTCGTCGGCAAGGGTGAGCGGGCGCATCTGCCGGGGGTCGACCAACGCCAACCCCGTCTCGCGGGCGAAAGCCACTCCCCACTCCAACGTCTCGCGCACCAAATCTAACTGGTGCGAGAGCGGCACCTGCACGGTGAAACCCTTGAGTTGCCCTTCATCGAACAAGCGCACCAGCGTGACTTCTCCGTGCGGCAAAGCGACACACCAGGCACCATCGAGCCGACGTGTTGCCTTGTGCTCGGGCAACGCCGCTTCGACCACCGCCGTCTCGAAGGGGGCTTTCGACAACGCCGGTTGCAGCAACAACTCGTAGCGCATGGCCCCTTATCTTACAGACCCAGCGCACGGTGCAGTACACTTCGCCTCGTCATGGCGTTCACGCTCGGCCGATTCGTGGTGCACCCCGTTCACGACGGCACTTTTTCACTCGATGGCGGAGCGATGTTTGGCGTGGTGCCCAAGCCGCTATGGGAGCGCTCCCACCCGGCCGACGCGCGAAACCGCATTCGTCTGGCGCTGCGCTGCATGCTGCTTGAAGACGGCCAGCGGCGCATTCTGGTCGACGACGGCATCGGCACCCAGTGGGACGGCAAGCACCAAGACATGTTCGGCATCGATCACACCGAGTCGACCATTGACGCCGCGCTGGCCCATGCCGGCTGCTCACGCGAAGCGATTACCGACGTGGTGCTCACCCATTTGCATTTCGATCACGCTGGCGGCACCACGCGGCAAGAAGGCGGTGAGCGCAAGCTGTCGTTTCCCAACGCCACGTACCATTTGCAAAGGCGGCACTGGAAATGGGCGCACCAACCCACCGAAAAAGACCGCGGCTCATTTCGCCCTGAAGACTTCGAGCCACTCGAAAAAAGCGGCCGCTTGCATCTGATTGAAGGCGCCACCGAGCTGTACCCCGAGCTGCACCTCTTCATCAGCGAAGGCCACACCGTCGGGCTGCAGCTGGTGCGGCTCGAGAGCGCCGAGCAGGCACTGATTTATTGCGGAGACTTGGTGCCCACCACCGCCCATTTGAAACCCAGCTGGGTGGCGGCTTACGATCTCTACCCGCTCACCGTCATTGAAGAGAAGAAAATGCTGCTCGCGCAGGCGGTTGAAGACCGCTCGATACTTTTCTTCGAACATGATCTGTCGGTGGCGGCGTGCACGGTGAAAGACTCCGGGGCCGGCCAAGTAGTGGTAGACCGCCTGATTTCACTGTGAAGGTCAAACTCACCAAGAAGGGCGTGGAGCGCTGGCAGCGCGGCCACCCGTGGATCTACGCCGCCGACGTGCAGGAAAAGCCGAAGGGCTTGACCTTCGGCGACGTGGTGCAAGTCGTCGACGCGTTCAAAGGCTGGCTGCTCGGCCACGCGTTCTATTCGGAGCACTCGAAAATCTCGCTCCGGGCGTTGAACTACGACGCCTCGCCAGTCGACGACAATTTCTTCGCCAAACGGCTCGAGGCGGCCCTGGCGCTGCGGCAAACGCTCTACCCAGGCGAAACGTCGTACCGCTTGGTGCACGGCGAAGCTGACTTGCTCCCCGGCTTGGTGGTCGACCGCTACGGCGATTACTTAAGCGTGCAACTCTTGGTGCCTGGTACCGAGCGGCGCAAAAAGCTGCTTATCGATTTGCTGGTGAGCCAGCTCAAGCCCAAGGGCATCGTCAACCGCTCTGACGTCAACGTACGCAACCTCGAGGGCCTGACACCTGAAAAGGGCGTGCTCTACGGGCACGTGCCCGAAAAAGTGCCGTACCGCGAAGGCGATATTCACTTCGAGCTCGATTTGCTCAACGGGCAGAAAACAGGCACCTTCTTGGACCAGCGAGAGAACCACGTGCTGGCCCGACAATATGCCCATGGCGAAGCGCTCGACTGCTTCAGCTATGGCGGAGGCTTCGCGCTCCAACTGGCCAAGTCAGCCACCCATGTCACCGCGGTTGAAATTTCAGAAACGGCCTGCGCGCAAATCACCGCCAATGCCACCGCCAACCACGTGCCCCACGTCAAAGCAGTGGCTGCCAACGCGTTCGACTTCTTACGTGACGCGGTCGACGAGGGCCGCAAGTTCGATACCATCGTGTTGGACCCTCCCTCGTTCGCCAAGAACAAGGGCGCCGTCGACGCGGCGGTGCGTGGCTACAAAGAAATCAACCTGCGGGCGATGCAGTTGCTCAAGCCGGGTGGCATTCTCATTTCGGCGAGCTGCACCTACCACGTCGACGAAGAGCGCTTCGAAGAGATGCTCGACTCAGCCGCCGCTGACGCCAAGCGCCGTGTGCAAATCGTCGAGCGCCGAGGGGCCGCGAAAGATCACCCGGTGCTGCTCAGCCTGCGTGAAACGCGCTACCTCAAATGCTTCGTGCTGCGCGTACTGTGAGACAGCCCAAATGATTAACCGCCGCGCCATCGCCGAACGCCGCGAAGAACAAGAGACCCGCGCAGTGTACCGATTGGCCGACGCCCTGTACGCGCCCTATTCATGCCCCGCCACCGCCGAATGTTGCCAGCTCACCCGCACCCGCCGGCAGCCCTGGCTGTGGCCCAGTGAATGGCGCGTGCTGCGTGAAGGGGTGCTGAAAACACACGGCGTCGTTCCTCTTTCTCGCCCTGACGGCGCTTGCCCTCTGCTCGATGCCACCGGCAAACATTGCACGGTGTACGCCAACCGCCCGTTCGGTTGCCGCACGTTTTTCTGCCACCGCATTCGCGGCCCGTCGCAGCAGCCGGTGATAGCAATGAACGGCTTGCTCGAACGCTTAGAACGAATCAACCAACGCGAAGACGACGAGCTGCCCGCCGAACCACTGCAGCTGCTCGAATGGTTCGCCCGTGAACAGACTTAAAACACGCGGCGCGGCCAGCTTTTCGGCGGCACCAGCAGCAGACCTGACAGCCAATCGAACTTTTCGAGCGGCACGTCGTTCATCAGGCGGCGAATTGAATCAGTCAAAAGAGGCAACCTCGAGAAGCAAGCACGTAGCGCGAAGTATAGAAGGCTTGCGAGAAATCAAAGCGGCGCCGTCTTTTTGAACCAGGCGCCGCCCTTCACCCCTGTTGTAAAGCGCTTAAATCAGTGCCCGCTGAACAACCAGCTGGGGTCGCACACCGTTTGCGTGCACGCCTCGGGCTCGGTGGCCCATTTGATGCGGGTGTAACCTGCCGCGCACGCCGTGCTCGAAGCGCGTGGGCAGTCGGGCGACTTTCCCCGGCACGACGCCGGCAATATGCAACGGCGATCATCGCGGTACCAGGTTCGCTCAGTGTCGTCAGGGCAGGCCGCCACCTTCACCTGCGGGCATGACTGCTCCTGGGGCACCCGCAAGAAAACTTGGCTCGCGTCGATCAGCACCTCTTTACCGCCCATGCTCACCGGCACTTCGGTGAACTTGGCGGCCACAATGGCCTCGGTGCGCATCACCGCAATAGAAAGCCAGTTCTCGTCAACCAACGGCTTCGACGCTCGGGCCACCGACACGCCCGTGGCGCCGCGGGTGGCCGAGCCATTCAACTTCTTCGCAGTCAGGCTGAAGCACGGCGCGCGAACACAGCGAATTTCAGAGTCGGCCACTGTGTAAAAAGTGGAGTCGCTCACTTCGACGCCCGGCATGCCGCGGTAGGCCTCGTAAACCAAGAAGCTGCGGGTGTTGAAGCGCGCTTCGGTGGGGCCCAACTTGCCACGCAGCACCAATTCGGCCTCGGGCGCTTCGAGCACCACCGCAATGTCTTCAGCACTCAAATTAGACTTCGAAAAGTCGAGGCTGTTGACGTACTTCTCGCTGGGGTTGGCGCGATTCACATCGCCCACGAAGTAGCCGCCGCACATTGGCGCCAGGCACTTGCGAAAGTCGCGGCGCAAAGTCACATAGGTGCGCGATGACGCCGAGAGCTCGGCTGAGTCTTCTGTCGTACCCAAATCGTCGCCTTGCGAAGACACCGGCGAGTGTTCAACGCCACAACCCAACACGCCCAGCGCCGCCAACAGACTTAACGACTTTCGAATCATTGCTTTCCCCTTTTATGTGAGCACTTCAAAGCGAGTCGGCGGGAGGTAGCAGAATGTATGCCTCAAGACCACCCTCTTCTGCGGGTTCCCCAACTGGTCACTTCAGAAGTACCAGTGAGCACTTCAGAGACCATGGTGAGAACGGCTCAACCCATTCATTCGACTCGAAATCAGCCGTGGGAACAGTCGTTGCTTTGGAAGCTCTGCACCATGGCCCGAACCCATTTGGCGAAGCGTGAAGCGTTAAAAGAAGACGCTGCTCAAGGCACTCACCTTGGAGCGTTGATGCGCGAAGAGGCGTTGGGCCGGTTGCCGTTGCTCGCCGCCGCGTCAGTGGGTGAAGCGCTGGTGCGGTGGGCGATGGCCGAACAGCACGCGGGTCGCGCGGTGGGCCACGTGAGCCTTTCGGGCATCACCATCAACGCGGCGGGTGGTTTGAGCGTTACTCGCAGCAACGACGAACCGCTCGCGCCCGAGCTTACCGCGGGCGAAGCGCCCGACACGCTCTCAGACATTTATTGGTGGGGGGCCACGCTCTACCAATTGCTCACCGGTCAACCGCCCGACGAGCTGCAGCCGGCCCCTCCCAGCACACTCAACCCCGCCGTCGACGGAGCGCTCGACGCGCTGATTCTCTCTGCGCTGGCGCACGACGCCGCGCAACGGCCCTACGCGTGGAAAGGGGTGCACGCCGAGCTGCTTGGCTTCTTCGAGTTGATTGAAAGTCCTCCGTCGCTTGACGAGCTCACGGCCCACGCCAAGACGCTGCCTTGCGTGCCGGCCATGCATGCGGTGCCTACCAGCCCGCCGGTACAGGCCACCCCGCGCGCAGCGCGCTACTTGGGAGACGACGACACCCTCGAAGAAGACAATTTCGAGTACTCGTCTGAATTCGCAGCGTGGCGCCACCACCACCCAGCCCTGCAATGGGTGAAAGCGACGCTGTCAGACATGCGCGGCCAAGTCGGTGCCGCGGTACTCGCCGTGGTGCTGCTCGCGTGGGCGCTATGGCCGGCGGCGCCGCAACCACGGCCCGAAGCCAAGCCCTCACCTGCCGCCGCGCAACGAACGGCCACTGCGCGCACGGTGACGGCCACGCCGGTGCTGGTTGAAGTCTCTGCGAAGCCCGCGCCTTACCGCATTGTCTCGAAGGTTCCTTCCGAGGCCCGAACCAGCAACGTGGCATTGAAGACCACAGAAAACTAATTTGAAAAAAAACTCAGCGCTTCAATTGCGCTTGCCACGCTTCATAGAGCCGGGCTTCGTGCTTCAACACCAGCGAGACGTTGCCATCTCCGAACTTCGCGCGTTCGGCGCTCAAGTCTTCT
>JAIBBR010000047.1 GCA_019694575.1 Myxococcaceae bacterium | reverse complement strand
CGTCAACTGTCGCGGCAACGCGCTTCGAGCCGTTGCCGCACGCCGGGCCATTCTTCAGCCAGCACACTGAAGTACACCGTGTCGCGCGTGTAGCCATCGCCCAGCACCATGTGCTTGCGCAGGGTGCCTTCTTCACGCGCTCCCATTTTCACAATTGCGTTGCGCGACTGCACATTGCGCGCGTCGCACTTCAGCTCTACCCGTTGCAGCTTCAGCACCTCGAAGGCGTGCCCCAGCATCAACAGCTTGCACGCTGGGTTCACCACGCTGCCGCGCGCGTTGGCTTGGTACCAGGTGTTGCCAATTTCTACCCGCAAGTCATGCGGCGCGAAATTCAAATACCGGGTGCTGCCCACCCATTGCCCGCTGTCACGGCGAAACACCGCGAAGGGAAAATCGGCCCGCGTCGTTTCCCACGTGAGCGACTTTGCCCACCAGCGCTCAAAATTCTCTAACGGCCTCAAGCCCACGCCTTGGGGCGAGTACGTCCACACGCTCTCATCATCAGCGGCGATGCGCAGAAAACCCTGGTGCGAAGCGTGGAGCGGCTCCAAGCGCACCCAGGTGTTTTCCATCACCACCGGCGTCATTTCGGGGGCCTTACGTTGAGCGCCTTTTGCTCGGCAGAGCTCAATTCGCCGGTGCTTCGAAAGCGCACTGGCGTGTGCAAGTTCAACGCGTGCAGTTCGCCGTCAGGCTCTACGCCCGGCTTGAGTGGAGTGAGGGCAATCAACCGGCTCGAGCCCGGCGCGAGGTGAAAATAGTCATCAGCGGGGCGAAAGTTGTCGTCGTCAATGTGCACCGACTGCGCGAAACGTTTCGTCTTCAGGCTCAGTTGGTACGTGCCGCGCGTCGACACCACGCGTGCTTCCAACCCCAAGTTGCCCCGCGGCAGCAGGTTGTACCCGTGGGGAAAATGGTACGCCTCGGCGAGCTTGATGGGTGCCGAACCACCCACATTGTAGAGCGACACCACCGTCACGTCGTGCGCCGGAGGGCCGAAACGGTACGCATAAGTCGCGTCGTAAAAGTGCTCTGACAGCTCAGCGCCCCACAATTCAACCCGGCCCCGGCCAGCGATTTTCAACCGGCACTTCGCCGAGTGAATGGGTGTCTCGCCATGGCGGTAATGCACCAGGCGCACGTCGGCCGAGAGCGACTCGCTGCCCTCGTTGATGACGTGAATGCGCAAACCGTTGAGCCCCTCGTCGGTGGCCAGCACTGTCACCGGCGCGAAGGCCCGCTTCAAATAGTGCCAGGCCGCCTTGGGTACACCCTTGGCGTCGACCACGCCCCAACCCGCGCCCGGCCACAGGTCTCGGTAGAACCACACCAACCCGCCATTGGTGTGCGTGCCGCTCGAGCGCCATTCAGAAAACACATGGCTCATCACTTCGCCCGTCACCACCCGGCTGCAGGCCATGTAACGCGCCATGTCGGTGTAACGCAGCTCGGCGGGGTCGACCTTGAAGAGCGTCTTTAAATAGTGGTCGCGCACGTCGTCGAAGTCCCACGTGGCGCCCAAGTCGCGCGGCACCCGCTCTTTCCAGCGCGGGTGGTGAAAGGGCATTTCGCTCTTGAGCAGCAATTCGCTCAGCGTGCTCTGCTCGGGAATGTTGGCGAAAGCCAAACATTCAGAAGCGAATTGTACGTCGGCACGGCGGGCGTCATCGAGCGGCCGCAAATACGCGCCCACGCCGTAATAATGCGTCGCGCCGCGGTTGGCTTGAAATGGCAGCGGGCCTCCTGAAGGGCTGTTCGGCCAATAAGGCACGTCGGGGCGAATTTTCTGCGTCACGCCCGGCAGCACCTCGCGAAAAAGAGGGCTGCTCCACGCTTCACGGGGCAGGCCCATCATCGCGGCTTGCTGCTCGACTTCGCTGCCACCGCAGAACATGGCCAGCGAAGGAGCCAGTTGCGAGCGGTCAGCGAACTGCTCGGCTTCGGTCACCACGCTGCGCAACCATTCGGTGTCGGCGGCTGGGTAGTCTAAATTGGCGAACATGAAGTCGTGCCACACCATCAGCCCGAGCTCGTCGCACAAATCGAAAAAATCGTCTGATTCGTAAACGAAGGTGCCGCCGACGCGCAGCATATTCATGCCCGCGTCACGCGCCAGCCGCAGCAGTGCGTCGCAGTCGATTCGCGATGAGCCAAGCGAGACAATGTCGGGCGTGGTCCAACAGGCGCCGCGCGCGAAGACTGGCACGCCGTTCACCTTCAGGCCGAAGGTGCCGTTTTCTTGCTCCAACGTCACCGTGCGAAAGCCGGTTCGGCCCAGGTTCACCGTGGCATCGGCGATGCGCGCTTCAACGGGGTACAGCGCCGGCTCGCCGTGGGTGTGCGGCCACCACGCCGTGGCCTGGAGCAGGTCGACTTGGCCTTCGAGGTAGCCGCCGCCCACTTGCTCCAACGTGCCTTTGACGTCGCCCACCTGCAGCCAGCCAATGCCGCCCGACGGCAGGTTTTCGACTTTGATGCGCGCCCGCACCCTGCCGGTGCCGTTGTCGAAAGTGGGGCGTACGTCGGCGGTCAGCACCCGCATGTGGCCCAAATGTTCTTCGAGCCAAATGTCGCGCCACGGGCCAATCGCATGCACTGAAGGGCACCACCCCGGCATGTGGCCCAGCAAAGTGGTGCGGCAAAAGCGCAGGTTGCTGGTTTCAAACATGCGCGGTTTCCACCGGGGCTTGGGCTTCTTCGCCGCCAACACCGGGTTCAACGCGCGAAACAAAATATAGAGGTGGTTCTCGCCCTGCAGCAGCTTCGCCACTTCGACGTCGTGGGCGTGAAACATGTTGTGGCTTTCGAGAATGCGCTGCCCGTTGAGCCACACCTCGGCCAACGTCGCCAGCCCCTCGAAATGCAGCGTGCGCGCTTCACCTGCCGGCACGGTGCCTGAAGCGAAAGTGCATTTGTACCAGTAGTCGCGGTGGTGCAGTGACGCCGGGTCGTCCAGGCTCCAGGCGGTCGACGCGGCCAGCGCTTGCGCCACGGTGCCTGGTACTTGGGCGCGGGTCCACCGCGGGTTCATCGCCTCGATGGCGTCGGGGCCAAAGGCGGCGTTGGGTTGGGTGGCGCACAAGCCCCACCCGTCGATGAGGCGCACTTTACGCATGCCGCTGACGTCACGAATTCGGGCCATCGAACCCCTCTGGTTTCTCTAGCGGAACTGTGCGGTGAGGCAGGCCATGCCCCGCTCCCAATGCTGCTCGAAGGCGTCGAACGAAGCTTCAGCGTCGAGCGGTTTCTTGCGATTCACCGAGCGCGCCAGTTGAAACATCAGCGACTTGCTCAACGCGGCGATGTCGGCGAACGCTTGTTGCGCCACTTTCCACTCGCCTTGCACCTGGGTGTGCAACCAGTCGAGCTGCGACGACGCCAGCTCGAAAGCCGCCCCTACTTGGCGCAAGGTGTTGAACGCGTACAAATGGTAAGTGGCAATGGGTTGGGTGTGCAGCCACGCCACGTCTTCTTTGAAGCGCGCGCGAAACGGCCGAAACGGGTTTTGCTTCGGAGCGCGGTGCAACCGCTGGCGAACCCGCTTCAGCGCTTCGGCGTAAAGCGCGGTGCCCTTTAGCGCGCGCTCGGGGTTGAACTTCACCATCTCGACGTAAGGGGGCAAAATGTTCGGGTCTTTCAGGGCCTCTAAATGCCGAAAGACGCCGCGGTAATCTTCACCTTCGAGCCCGTAGTACCCAGCGTTGTGAAAATAGCCGAGCCGTTCAGCACCGGCGTCAATGTGCTGAATGCCGATAGACGTTTTCACGTGCTCGTTGCGGTACGCGGTACCGGTGGTGTCGGGCATGTAGTGTGAGTCCATCTCGACAATCAGCAAGCGGCCTTGCCCCACATGCTCGAGCACGTGCTCTTGCAATGGCCGCCACACCGCCATCTCTTGCACTTCGATGCCGTAGAGCGCGCTCAAGTCTTGCAGGGGAAACTTGAAGAATGTCCACTGGTCGCCTTCGAAGTCCATCTCGAGGCAAAACGCGAGCGCGGCGCGCGGCTCATAACCAAACGCGTTCAACACCTCTATCCACAAATCGACGTAGCAGTTCGTCTCGGGCCAGGCGCGCTCGGGGTGGTGCAGCGCGTGCGGGGTGTAGCCTTTCGGCTCGAGCGGTAGAATGCGGGCGCTTTTCTGCATGTGTATCGCGCTTTAAGGCCAGAGCTGCTTCTTCACCGCGGCGGGCCACTTCTCGACGTCGAAGCCGTGGTACTTGAAGAGCGCCAAAGTGACGCGCTCCATGCCGAAGCCGACGCAGGCGGTGTGCGCCACTTGCGCATCGTGGGTGGCAATTTTCCACAGCAGGCCAAAGTGGTCTTGGTGGTAGTTGAACGAGAGGCACGCGGTCGGCTTCTCTTCACTGGTGATGGGAATCAACAGCTCGAATTTGAGGCCTTGGTCGCGTTGGTTGACGGCCAGCATGCGGCCCGCGCGGCCGAAGAAGGGGTCATTGGCGACGTCGATTTTCACCGGCACGCCCAGCGAGCCCATGAGCTTCTGCCCGCGCTCGAGCCACATTTCGCGAAACGACATGACCTGCTGCGGGCTGCCGATGCGCACGTACTCACGCATGCGAAACAGCTGCATGCGCGCCGGGTCGACCGACGGCTCGTGGCGAAAGCAATAGGAGTAAACGTCGACCATCGCGCCGTCAGGCTTGAGCGGGCCGCGCTTCGCCAGGGTGGGGTAAATGGGGTAGCAGGCCGCCGGTGTCATCACCGCATCAGTGGCTTTTTGGCCCAATGTCCAGTCGCGGCCTTCTTCAATCGCCTTGAGCAGCGCCAGGTGGTCAGCGTCGTTGCCCATGAAGCTGTGCAGCGTGCCGGCCAGCTGGGGAAAAGACTTCAAGTACTCGCTCTCTTCTAAGTGCTTGCGGCTAATCGCGGGAGGAAAGCGCATCACTTCGGCGCCGTCGCCACCGCCGTAGCGCGAAATCAGCACGTTGAAGCGGTCAACCACGTCTTCGAAAACGCCGCTGCGGCCGTACAGCCCGTCGACGCCGGTTTCAATCAACAGCCCGTGTTTGAGCAGCTCGTCTAAGTACGCGCGCTGCGCTTGGCTCAGCTCTTGGGTCGATGCCATGGGGTCTAGTCTTCCTTGTGAACGAGCAGGAGCGAAGCGGTGGTGCCGAAAATACGGTCGTTGGAAACCATGACTTGCGCGCTGTGCACGTCACGCAGGTGGCGGGCCACGCTGAAGGGGCTGTCGTTTCGGTAGCCGTGAATGCCGTTAATCAACATGGCGCGGTTCACCACGTCGATGGCCATTTGTGAAGTGCCGGTCTTCAGGTGGTTCATGCGAATGGCGAAGCCGAGCGCGGTGGTGGCTTCGGGTGTGGCCATCGCCGCTTCGTAGGCTGCAGCGCAGTCGGTGACGTTGGCGCGCATCAATTGCAATTGGTTGCTGGCCTCGGCGAGCCGCACCGCGCCAGGAGGAACGGAGCCTGGCTTCTTGCGCGCTTCTCCTCGAATGAAAAGGCGCGAGCGATTTAGGGCATCTGAGGCAATGCCCAGCCACAGCGACGCCCAAAACACGTGCGCCGAGGGCAACATGGTCTGCGCTGAAATGTCGGCGTAGGGCGTGGGCAACACCTGCTCGGTAGAGCCCTTGGCCCGCAGCCAGTACCCGTTGCTGCACGTGCCGCGCATGCCCAGGGTGTCCCAGCCGCTGGTCTGTTCCAAGGTGTAAGTACCCTTGGGGCAAACCACCAGCACTTGGTCGCTGGGAGGTGAGTCAGGCGTGCGCCGCGCCGTCAGACAAACCGCGTCAGCGTGAGCGCCATAGCTGATGACGGTGGCGTTTTTGGCGAGGGTAAAGCGGTCGCCGGTGGTTTCGACCGCGCAGCTCGAAGTGCGCACGTCGCCGCCGATGCCAGCTTCTGACGTGGCCGATGCAATCAACAGCTCTTGCTTGCACATCTCGGCGATGAAGTTTTTCTGCCAGGCAGAGCTGCCGCAATGGCGAGTGATGCAGGCCACCTGGCTCTGGTGCATGGCGTACACCATCGCGGTCGACGCGCAATAATGGCCGAGCGTGGTGCAGACCGCGGCGATGTCAGAGACAGTGGCGCCTGGGCCTCCGAGTGCTTTGGGCACCATCGCCGAGAGCAGCTTGGCTTCTTTCAGCGCGGCGAATGACTCAGTGGGAAAGCGGGCCGTGGCGTCGACGTCAGCGGCGTGGGCAGCGACGACTTTTTCGCCAATTTTTTTGGCTTGGGCGACAAGGTTTTCTCGCAGAGCACTCATTGGGGCACCAATTCAGAAATGGCCGCCTTCATCGCGGCGATGCTTTCGAATGACTTGCGGCGCAACATGCGCTCGGGAAACTCGATGTCGAATTTCGCTTCGAGTGCGAGCATCAAGTTGACGCTGGCGTGTGACGTGAGGCCCGCGGCGTACAAGTCGGCGTCATCGGTGAGGCTGGCGACGTCGACCGAAAGCCGGCCGTGCTCTTTGACGATGTTTCGAATGTCTTCGGTCATGGGAGCGCGAACCTTAGAGCAGCCGGGGCCAAAAGGTCCCCAAAATCGAGGCTCCGGTGGGTGCGCGCGAAAAGCGAGTGCGTGAAGGTAGGAGATGTTGACGGGTATCAACGGCGCGTCGACATGACCGCCAGCGCTAGAGCTGTTCGGCTTTGGGCTTTGGAGCCGTCTGCACCTTCGAGCGGAGCACCATCAGAATCGTGGCAGTTCCCGTGCCGTTGAAGGTCTGGTTCTGCGACGACAACCCGAGCGACACCGCGTCGCCGCCCATTTTGCAGATTTCGGCTTCGACCCGTTTCTTCAACGCTTCATCGAGGCCGCCTTCGCCCACTTGCCCGTACGAGATATTGCCAATGAGCTCCCACTCACTGTTTTGGGGACCCAGCAGCGAGGCGGGCACGTTCACCCATTCAATATCGCAGCCGGCTTTGCGGGCCGGGTACAGCGCCTGGCGGGTGACGTTGAAAGAAACAGTCGTGCAGGCGGCGAGAGTGACGCAGGCAGCGGCGAAGAAGAAAGAACGCATTGGTAACTCCGAAGGGAAGGGTGATTTAGCGAGAAGACGTGGGTGTTCCGTGCCTGTTGCACGCATAGGAGTTGACCGCGTGCTCCGAGGAGGCCAGGGTGCCCGTTCATGAATGAAGTCTTTCGCAAGCTCGCCCACGCCACTGCCCACATGGTGGGGTTGCCCGCGAGCTTCATGTCTGCGCTTGGCGTGGTGGCGGTGTGGGGCTTAAGCGGCCCGATGTTTCATTTTTCAGACACCTGGCAGCTGGTCATCAACACCGGTACCACCATCGTCACCTTCTTGATGGTGTTCTTGATTCAGAACAGCCAGAACCGCGACGCGATGGCGGTGCACTTGAAGCTCGACGAGCTGTTGCGCGCGGTCGGCGGAGCCCGCACAGGCCTGGTCAACTTAGAAGCGCTGCCCGATGAAAAGCTGCGCGAGCTGCAAGACGAATTTGAGCGGTTGCAGCAAGAATTTGGGCTCGAATTGGCCCATGTCGAGCACATCGAGCGTGAGCTCCATGCGCGCAGGCATGGCCATCGACGTCACCATAAAAACACTTAAAAAACAATCGCTTATAGGTTCGTCGGTCGATCACAACTGATAGTGGGCTCTGTGCGATAACCCTTCAACACCTTGGAGTCGTCAATGGACATTCGCAACAAGAAGCCCAACTTAGCGCTCAACAACTACAACCGCCGTGGAGTGGAAACACACGCCGCCCCGGTACGCGACGCCAAGTTGATAAATGAAAAACAATTTAAGGACATGACCGATGGGTACGTAGGCCCGCGCGATTTGGCGGCGGCGAGGCGGGCCATTCACAAGGCCAACACCGAGCTATTCGACAAGGGCCCCAACCCGAAAATCGAAGCGGCGCGAACGGAAGCCCAGCGGCTGATGCTTGAAGTGGAGCAAGCCATTCATTTACAGGGGTGGGTGGTGACGGGCCGCGAAGCGCTGCGTGACTTGAACCTCGTCAGTGGCTTCTCGCCAGAGTCTGAAGAGCGCATCGAAGACCGGCTGCTCGGCGCGCCGACCATTTTCCCTTCGCAGTAAACGGCAGTGCCCTCGCCACCTCCGTTCAAGAAGGTGCGAAGTGGGAGCGCTCGCAGGCCCGGAGGGATTCGTGATGCCGTACTTCGGTGTCTTTGCGGTCTCATTTCTCGAAGCGGTGGCCATTATTGGCTTGCTCGTGCCCGGCACCACGGCGGTGGCCGCGGCAGGTGCGGCCGCTCAAACGGGCAAGTTGAGCTACTGGGGCGTGCTGGTGGCCGCCGCTGCGGGCGCCTTTGTCGGTGACGGCCTGAGCTATCTCTTAGGAGGGCGGCTGCACCGCGTGAGCTTTTTACAGCCCTGGTTTGCACGGCACGCGTCGGCCATGGCGAGCGCCGAACGTTTCGTTCAACGTTGGGGTGCGTTCGCGGTCATTCTCGGCCGCTTCTTGGCGCCGACGCGGGCCTTCGTTCCGCTCATCGCGGGAACCGGTGGCATGCCGGCGTTGAAATTCTGGCTCGCCAACGTCGTCGGTGCTTCTGCCTGGGCGTTCTTTGCCATCGCCATCGGTGAAGGGGCGATGAATGCGTATGAGCGTGTGCCCAGTCAATGGACACTGGTGGCGGTGGCCGTTCTCGTTGTCGCGTGGCTGTTGTGGGTGTGGAAACGCCGCGTCAACGCGAAAAAGAATCAGGTTGAGCAAGGGCCACCGCGCGTGTCAGGCACCAAGCTGTAGAGCGTGGTGATTTCGCGCCTGCGCACGGCGTACAGCGGGTCGCTCTTGGTGTTCGCCTTGGGGTGACGTGCGGCCACCGATTTTTTCCACTTCACTTGCAAATGGGTGGCGGCGAATTGCTCCTCTAACCATTGCGGCGAGCGCAGGCCGAGCAGTACCGCCAAGTCAGAAATCAGCAACAGGCCTTGGCCACCTTCGTTGAGGTGCGCGGCAAGCCCCGAAAGAAAGCTGCGCAAGAAGCGGTTGTCTTCATCGAAGACGGCCCGGTCGACGCGGTTCTTCGCAGGCTCGGGAACCCACGGAGGGTTGCAGATGATGACGTCGGCTTTCCCTTCGGGAAAACCCTCACCAAGCGCCACCGAGAAGCGCGCGCCCAGTTTCAACCGCTCGGCATTGGCCTTCGCGCAAGCCACCGCGCGCGGGTCGATGTCGGTGGCGACGGCGCTCGCCGCTCCGTGCTGCAACAGCCAAAACGAGAGCACGCCTGTGCCCGTGCCAATGTCGAAGACGCGCTTGCCGGTGACGTCGGCCACTCCGCGCAACAACTCGACGTATTCGTGGCGGGTGGGCAGAAAAACGCCGTAGTGCGGCTCCAATGGGCCCTGGAGGCCGGGTACCGTGAGGCCTTTTCTTCGCCACTCGGCGGCGCTCATCACACCGAGCAACGTCTTGAGCGCCACCAACGTGTCTTGCCCGCCCGGGTCTCCCCATGCCTGCCGACAGGCCATTGCCATGTCGGGAGCACGCGACAGCGCGAGCCGGTACTCGCCGTCGAGCGTCACCACCACGCGAGAGAGTGTCTGGTGCTCGACGAGCCGCGCTTGGCGTTCGGCGCGAAACGCTTCTAAAGCTGATTTCGGGTTGCGCTGTTGAGGCAGCCTTCGCCCCATCGCCTGCAACAGCTGCTTGGCGTTGTGAAAATCACCGGTGTAGCGAAGGTACTCGCCCGCGCGTGCCCGTCGCACCGCCACGTCAGCGCGCAGCCCATCGTCGACGTCGAGCCAATGCGTGGGCGCAGCTTCTTCACTCTCAGAGCGCCAGTGAAATGGGCTCAAGGTTGCTTACAACCGCACGTCGGTTTGCATGATGGGCGGCATGTGCACCATCGAGATGCTCGCCGAGCGGCCCATGAAGCCGCGCGCTTCTTCAATCGCCTCTGACAAGGTGTCGGTGCGGTCCCACCCGAGGAGCGCGGGGACATGGTTGTTCTCAGCGCCCGCGCAAATGACTTTGCCCACGTGCTGTCGGCCATTCTCGCCCCAGTACCACATGAAGAAAGGGTGCGCCCCATGGTACGCGTTGCCTTTGCGGTACAGGTGCACATAGCTGGGGTTGGTGGCGAACTCGCGCTCGTACTTGTGCTGCAACTTGTGCGCGTCGCGCGTTTCAGGCAGCAGCCGGTTGAAGAACTCGATGTAGCTGGGGTGATGCTCGGGGTCGAACTCGTCGTAGAGCGGGTGGGTGACGATAATCACTCCGCCTTTTTTGACGATGGGTACGCCGCGGTTCAGGTTGTAGAGGTACCCGAGCGCCATCACCTGCACGAGCAGTGGGTTCAGAATCGAATTCACGTTGTACGGCGACACGTACGGCATGCCGAAAATGACGATGTCGCTCTGACCTTCGACCGGCACCGAGTACTGCTTCCAGCAGAGGTCTAAAATTTTTTCGTGGCACGGCTCGGTGGCGCCGGCGTGCACGCCAATCACGTCGTATGCCGCGGGAATCGAAAAGAAGAGCTTGCGCTTCATCGGGCGCGGCAGCTTCGTCAGCGAATATTTCATCGCGTGAAATTTCAGCCGGTCGACTTCGGTGAAGTCTTCTTCTTTCTTCATCAAGAAGTCGGTCGGCCCATCGAACATGCGGTTGTTGAGCGCCGTCTCGATGTGAAAGACCTTCATCTTCTCGTCGATGACATGGCCGATGCGCGTGGTCGACGCGTGCAGGGCCGAGTGCTTCGGCTCCATGTAGCTCTTTGAATCGCGAATCGTCTGTGCGTTGTGGTGTGCGTTGAGGCCGCGGTAATTCGTCAACCCTGTGCCCACCGACTTGTGCCCACCGTCCATCGGCACCAGGTTGATGTTGACGTAGATGAGCAGGTCGCTCTCGGCAGCGCGGCGGTTAATCACCACCGGCTCATTGGCTGACGACTTGCCGATTTCAAGCATGCCATCGGGGTCTTCAGCGTCATGGTTGTAATAACGGTCGGGGTAAAAGGCGTCGAACACCTTTTCGCCCACCATGCGCTTCATCTCGCCTTCGGTCATGCGGCGGTGCAGTGCGTTGGCGATGATGATGTGAATGTCGTCGACGCCTGAATCAGCCGCGAGCTCGAGCACGATTTCGAGAATCGTCTGCCGCACGTCGGGCGTGCGCATGGGGGGCAGGGGCAGCGAAATGTCGTCGACTGCGATGGTGAGCTTCATGCCCGGCTTGAGCAGGGCGTGGAGCGGGTCCATACCTTCAGGGTGGTTGATGGCGTAGCGAATCGCCGCCTTCAGGTTGGGCACGCCTTCGAGCGGAGGCCGGGGAAAAACCACCCGGGTGCCGACAGGTAAGTCTTCAAGCAGAAAGTCTTCGCCGTAGAAGAGCACCCGCGGAGGTGAGCCCTTCTCGGTGATGACGATGTGCGACTCTTCGTCGTAGAGTTTTTTCAACGTCTTTAAGGGGCGCATCAGCGTCGGGTCCCTAACACAGAGTCGTTACCGCACATTTAGAATCGGCCAGTTGTACGCGCGGGCGAGAGAACGCAGCCGCAAGTCGGGGTTCACCGCCGTCGGCCGGCCCACCACCGACAGCATCGCGTAGTCAGAGGCAGAATCGGAATATGCAAAGCTCTGGTTCAACGCGAGCGCGTTCTTCTCGCAGTAATCGCGAATCACGTTCGCCTTGTTCGCGCCTTCGATGATGGGAGGAATCACTTTGCCGGTCGCCACTCCGCCCACGAATTGCATCTTGTTGGCGATGATGTCGTCGGCTCCGAAGTAACGGGCGAGTGGGCGCATGGTGAAATCGAGCGCTCCGGTGACGAGCACGATGCGGCAGTGGGCGCGCCGCGCTTCGTCAATCAAGTCTTTCGCCTTGGGGTAAATGGCGGGCTTAATCACGTCATCGAACAAATCTTCAGCCAGCGTGAGCAGCCGGTCTTCTGAAAGGCCTGCGTAGTAGCGGTAGAAAAATTCGTTGAAAACTTTACGGTCGACGATGTTCAAACCGGCAAACGCGGGAATGCTCGCCAGCGTGCCGAGCGAGCGCCCGAGCACGCCGCGAAACGTGCCTTGGTTCATTGCGTAGTAACCGTACGCGTGCACCACGTTAGTGCGAATCAGCGTACCGTCGACGTCGTAGAAAGCGGCTTTGCCAGGCTTTACGGGCGCGGCCTGTTGGTCAGAGTGCGCGTGCACGCGGCTTCGCTTAGCAAAGAGACCTGCTCTAAAGCCAGCCTTGCTCCACGTACCACTTCGCGCTGCGAGCAATGGAGTCTTCTAAAGACCACGCTGGTTTGAACCCGAGCAGCCGCTTCGCTTTTTCGTTCGAGCAGGTCCACCCCGGGGCGAGCAGTTGCCGCACCAGCTTGCGATTCACCGGCAGCTTTTTACCCGTGGCGCGCGTCACCAGGTCGGCCACGAAGCCCACGCTTTTCAGCAATGGCGCAGGCACCGGCACAGTGCGCGTCGGCCAGTGCAATGTGTCGGCGGCGAGCTGCATCAGGTGCTGCACATCGAGCGTTCCGTCGGCGGCGGCGAAAAACGCTTCGCCCAGCGCGGCGGGGTGGGTGGCGAGCAGCGTCATCAACTGCACCGTGTCGTCGACGTCAATGAGCGATAGCGGCCGTGGCGGCCCAAGCAGCTTCAGCACCACGCCCTTCTTCACCAGCTTGAAGAAGGTGAGGTTCTCTTTGTCTCCTGGGCCGAGAATGCGCGCGGGCCGGGCGCAGGTGACCGGCATGCGCGAGGCGTACGAGAAGGCGATTCGTTCTGCCTCGGCTTTGCTTTCGCCGTACCACTCTTGTGGCGCGGGTGAATCGTCTTCGACGCGCGGGCGGTTTTCGAATGACGGGCCGGTCGCGGCGAGCGAACCACAAAGAACGAAGCGTGCACGCGAGTTAACACTCACCAGCGCATCGCAAACGTTTTGCGTGCCCACCGCGTTCACCGCCATGAAGTCGTCGCGCGTCGCACCTCGCCGCACACCGGCCAAATGGAAGACACAGTTCATACCTTCGACGGCGCGCTTAAGTGTGTCTGGTTTGGTGACGTCTCCCTCGAAGAAATGGGTTTCGAGGCCTTTCAATGACTCGACGTCGCTGCCGTGGCGCACCAAGCACCGCACGGTGTGCCCAGCGCGAAACAGGTGATGCGAAAGCGCGCTTCCCAAAAAACCATTGGCACCGGTAATCAAAAAATGCATGGGGTGAGCGCGACTTTCCCTCGAAAAAACCAAAAAAGGGGGTGTTTTTCCCTGGGACCCAGTGCTAGCAAATCGTCCCGGTTCTCAGGACGAGACCGCTAACGTCCCCACAAGGGGAGAGGACAGACAACGAAATGGCCACTAAGAAACCCGCGAAGAAGACCACCCGTAAGCCCAACGCTGCTTTCATGAAGCCGATGACCCCGTCGTCGACTCTGGCTGAGATCGTCGGCAGCAAGCCGCTGCCCCGTACCGAAGTCACCAGCAAGGTGTGGGCGTACATCAAGAAGCACGGCCTGCAAGACAACAAGGACAAGAAGAAGATCAACGCCGATAACAAGCTGCAGGCGGTCTTTGGCGGCAAGAAGTCTGTCGATATGTTCGAGATGACCAAGCTCGTCAGCAAGCACTTGAGCTGAACCGAACCCCTTTGAAATTTTAAGAGCTCGCCCGCGTGTTGGCCGGCGAGCTCTTTTTTTACCTCTGCGGCGCGAGTGGTTGTGTTTGCGTTGGCGTTCGCTGTGGCTCTGTCCGCGAGAATGCAGCGTGACGGAAATGTTCGGCGCGTCCCAATGCCCTACGGAGGAATGCACATGACACTTCGTTCGGTCGGTTCACTGCTTTGTCTTTTTTGTCTGTTGTTGGCTCCCTCAGCGCGGGCGGGCAGTTGGCCGCAGGGTGAAATCACGCTCAAGACGCGCGATGGCAAGCAGCGCGTGGGGCAGATTTTGTCTGAGACGGGCGTGGGCTATCTCTTTCGCACTGCGACCGAGACGCTGGTCATTCCTTTCGGCGACATCGACAGCATGGGAGCCGGCGAGAAAGAAAATGCCCCTGTGTCGAACGCCACCAGGCCAGCGGTCGCTGTGCCGTCATACGCGAGACAGGCGAGCGAGACTCCACCTGATGATGAGCCCTGGCTCGAGCGGCGCCGTGGCTTTCATTTCGGTCTTGGAGGTGCAGCAGGCGGCATGGCGGTGCCGGCGGGGCGCTTTCGCAGTGGCTTGATCTCGTGGGCGATGTTGGGGGCCCGAATGCCCTTGGAATGGGGCTTCAACCGCGCGGGACTTCGCGTGATGCCGCTGCTGGGGGTGGTACGCGTCGACGCAGGCAACAGCTTTGACAACCCCGAAATGGCTGGGCTCTTCGGGGGCGACATTCAAATCAGGCTTTATGTCTCGCGCGCTCTGAGCTTCGGCATTGGCGTGTTTCAGGCGGTGACGTTCGGCGCTGGCGCCGCTTACAGCGTCGGCCCCAGCCTCTCGGTTTTCAACTACCGGTTTGGGCGCACCCTCAGCCATTCCATTGAGGTGTGGGGTTGCGTCAACTTTAGCCCGACGGCCAGCGGCGCCGCGTTGTCGTTGCCTTTGGTGACAGTGGGCTACTCGTACATGTGGTGACGTTGCGGCCGCGCTCTCGGCAAGAGACTTGCGCGATTGCCTGTAAACACGCGCCTTGTTACGAGCGCTGCCCACCATGTCCCACGCTGCGATTACCGACCTCTACAAAATCGACGCGCTGCTTTCGCCGCAAGAGCGGGCCGCGCGCGATGTCGTCGCTCAATTCGTCGACAGAGAATATCTGCCCATCATTGGAAAACATTTCCGCGCCGGCACTTTCCCCATGCAGGTGGTGCCCAAACTGGCCGAGCTGGGCGTCTTTGGCGCCACGCTGCAAGGCTATGGCTGCGCGGGCATGAACAACGTCAGCTACGGGCTGATTCTGCAGGAGTTGGAGCGTGGTGACTCGGGCCTGCGTTCCTTCGCGTCGGTGCAGAGCTCGCTATGCATGTACCCGATTTACACGTACGGCTCTGACGAGCAGAAAGAGCGGTTCTTGCCCGGTATGGCGCAAGGCAAAATCATCGGCTGCTTCGGTCTCACCGAGCCTGATTTCGGCTCTGACCCCGGCGGCATGCGCACCCGCGCCAAGAAAGACGGCGACCACTACATCTTGAACGGCTCGAAGATGTGGATAACCAACGGCAGTATTGCCGACGTGGCCGTTGTGTGGGCCAAAGTCGATGACGGCGGCGCTGAGTCAGTGCGCGGCTTTCTCGTTGAAAAGGGCATGCCCGGCTTCAAGGCTCCCGAGATTCAGGGGAAATTTTCGCTGCGTGCTTCTTATACGTCGGAGCTTTCGTTCTCAGACGTGCGCGTGCCGGCGAAGAATATGCTGCCCGGCGTGCAGGGGCTGCGCGGGCCACTCTCGTGCTTGAACCACGCGCGCATGGGCATTGCCTTTGCGGCGATGGGCGCGGCGGTGGCGTGCTTCGAAGGTGCCCGCGAGTACGCGCTGTCACGCGTGCAGTTCAACAAGCCGATTGCCGCGTTCCAGCTCACGCAAGAGAAGCTCGCCGACATGCTGCAAGAAATTGTGAAAGGTCAGCTGCTCGCGCTGCGGCTCGCGCGGTTGAAAGACGAGCACGGCAAAGTGGCTCCTGAACAGGTGTCGTTGTGCAAACGCAACAACGTGAAGGCGGCGCTCGACATCGCCCGCTCGGCGCGCAGCATTTATGGTGCCAACGGCATTACCGACGAGTACCCGCCCATTCGCCACGCGCTCAATTTGGAGTCGGTCTTCACTTATGAAGGTACCCATGAAGTGCACACGCTGATTCTGGGCAAGGCGATTACAGGGTTGGACGCGTTTTCCTAAAGCTTCACGGAGCAGCGATGGCTTTCACCCGTAAATTCCCCGTGCGTTTTCACGAAATCGATTACGCGCGTGTTGTCTATTACCCGCGCTTTTTCGAGTACACGCACCAGGCGTTCGAAGATTTTTTCTCGCTCGAGCTGGGGGTTTCGTACCCCGAGATGCTCCAGAAGCGAAAAGTCGGTTACCCCACTGTGCATTGCGAGGCCGACTTTAAACAGCCGCTGCGGTTTGGTGACGAAGTGCGCGTAGTGATGGACGTCGAGAAAATCTCGCAGCGCGCGATGACCTGCCGCTACCGCTTGTTTCGCGATGCCGATGACACGTTGTGCGCGACGCTGAAGGTCGTCACCGTGGCTATCGCGATGGATACTTTCTCGGCCACCGATTTGCCGGAAGATGTGCGCAAGGCTTTTGAAGTGCATCTGGCCCGCTGACAGAAAAGAACCCTGTAACTGACTCGCGGCTCCCAACAAAAACGCATTCTGTGGTGACGGAAAAACAGGGGCCCGGCCATTGGCAGGGCATATGCATTTTCGTCACCTACTGCTGGTAACTCTCTTGGTGTTGCCGTCGTGCCTTCTTCCCCTCGACGTGGGTGGGCAGATAAACGATGTCACAGAGGGGCAAGAGGGAACCCCGATGATCGATGGCGGCGGAGAGACCCCAATACGCTTGCCCACCAACGGGCGAAGTAGCCTGGTCTCACGGTGTGACGTTCGAGTAGCAACTGTCATGGCGTGAGGCGCGCTTTCGATAGGTTGCTTTGGTTGGGTGTGCTGTCGCTAGGAGTCGCGCACGCCGCGATGCCGGTGCGTCTTGACTGGCAAGCGCCTGACGGTTGCCCCACGGCTGAGCAAGTGCGCGCGCGAATCACCACGCGCCTCAGGCCCTCGTTGCAAACTGAAACCACGCTCGAAGTCACCGCCCGGGCCACCGAAGCTTCGGGCCAGTGGCGCCTCGACATGGACGTCAAAGACGCGCGCGGCACCGGGCATCGTACGCTGCATGCCGATAGCTGCGAAGCGCTCGCCGATGCCGCGGTTTTGGTGGTGGCGATTACGTTGAACCCGCCACAGTTCAAACCGGTAGAAGTGGCACCAACACCTGTGGTTGACGTGAAACCCTCTACGGCCTCCACCGTTGCGTCGTGGTCGCGGCACTGGAGCCTTCGCGGCAGCGTTACCGCTGACATCGCCACCTGGCCGTTGATTCTCTGGGGAGGCTCACTCCACGGCGCGCTCGACTGGGGGCCGCTGCGCATCGAGCTCGGTGCCGGCAGCTTTGGACAGCGGCGTTTTTCAGATGGCCCCCGCCAAGACTCCTCGGTCGACGTTGCCATGCCGCTCTTCGCAGGCGCGAAGGCCTGCTTTTTACCTCTCACCGGCAATGCGCAACTGGGGCTGTGTGGTGGCGCCGAAGTGGGTTGGGTCACCGCGACAGGCAATGGGGTTAGTCAACCTCGCAGCGGCAACAGTCTGTGGTGGGCGTTAGAAGCGGGCGTTACTGCGCGGTTTTTGCTCTGGGGGCCGTTCCATTTTCACGTGGGCGCGATGGGTGCCTATTCACCTTTGCAAACGTCGATATTCTTTGACGGTTTCGGAGAGGTCGCCCGCAGCCGCGCTTTGACTTTTCGCCCCGAGCTGGGCCTAGAACTCGTCTGGCAATGACGGATTCGACGCTGCCCGGCCATGTGAAGTCGATGGCCCTGGCCCTCCATATCGAGCACTCCGCTGAATTCGTGTCGGAGCCGAAACGCGCCGAGGCCCTGCGGTTAGACTTTGCGCAAATTTACGAGAACCAAGTCGACTTCGTGTGGCGCAACCTTTCGCGTTTGGGTGTGCCCACGGCCAACGTCGACGACGCGACCCAAGACGTCTTCTTGGTGGTGCACCGGCGCCTTTCTGCGTTTTGCCCTGGGTCGTCGCTCAAGGCGTGGCTCGCCGCGATTGCGGTGCGCGTAGCCCATGACTACCGCCGCGGCCTGCAGCGCAAGGGCCAACTCGAAGAGCTCTCTGAAGATTTGGCCGATACCCAGCGTACGCCTGTTGAATCAGCCGCGTTGTCAGAAGGCAAAGAGCTCATCGACCGTGTGCTCGACACGTTAGACGCCGAGAAGCGCGAAGTGTTCGTGCTCGCCGAGCTCGAAGAAATGACCGCGCCCGAAATAAGTGAAGCGCTTGGCGTGCGGCTCAACACCGTGTACTCGCGGTTGCGCGTTGCGCGTGAGCTGTTCAACGCCGCCGTCGAGCGTTTGGTCGCAGAGGGCGAGCGATGACGGCTTTGAGTCCTCGCGCGAAGTCGTTGGTGGCCAAGGCGCGCCAAGTGGCTCCATTGACGGTAGAGCACCGCACGCGCATTCGCACGGGCTTGTGGTCGAAGTTGGCATTGCCAGCCAGTTTGGCGGTGTCGGGCACGGCGACGGCGATGGGGTTGTTTTCCAAAGTCGCGGTGGCGGCGCTGGCGGTATCGGTGGGGTTTGGAGGCACCCTTTTTGTGTATGAGAAAGTCGAGCAGGCGCGAAATGAAGAAGCGCGCGCAGAGCGGCAACGCATGGCTGTGCCCAAGGGCCCGCGGGCAGAACCGGTTGCTTCAGCTGTCGACGTGAAACCCCGGCCAGCACCCTCGATGATGCCGCCTCTGCCGGTTGAAGCTCCTGTCATCGCGCCTATTGCCAAAGCGGCGCGCGCAAACGTGCCGAAGAAAGAAGCGTCGCCCTACCTCGCGCCGTCGAAGGTTGAAGAGACGCCGTCCATTTCTCCTTCCTCGCGCCAGCATGTGGCAGTGACGGCGCGTGGTCCGTCACTCGAGGGTGAGCTTAAGCTGCTCAACGAAGCGCAACGCGCGGCGACAGAGCACGAAGCGGAAAAATCGCTGCGCGTGCTTGAAGACTACGCGGCCCAGTTTCCCAACGGGGTGCTGCGCGAAGAAGCGATGGTGCTGAATGTCATCGCCTTGTGCGAGCTCGAGCGCGTTGACGATGCGAAGACTATCGCACGCAGGTTGATTGAGCTGTCGCCGTCGGCTCCGGTGGCGTTGCGGGTGAAAGCTTCGTGCGTGGGTGAGTCAAACGCGCGCTGAAGCGAGCGCGTGTGGACCTATCGCTATATGGAGCGATAAGTCTTCACGCCCTCGCTGAACGTGAACGGGCCTCACAGTCGCCCAAAGCAAAGTGACTTAAGGGGCACGGCGCTGCGCAATTTGACTTAGCTCGCCCCACTCGAGCCGCTTCATTACCCGCGCTTAATCGTCACCCACACTTCAGCTGGCGCTTCGGCCTCGGTGCTGGCAGCCGCCGGCTTCACCGCTGTCTCAACCGCGCGCTGGTGAATTTCTTCTTCCGACAAGAAACCGACATTGTTGCCGGCCTTGTTCAAAAACCGCACCGCGCGCTCAGACAGCGCCAACATTTTCTCGGCCACTTCTACCGGCACCAAGGCATGCTCAATCTGCGCGGGGTCTGGGCGTTCGACCACCGCCAGCTTGCCTTCTTCAAGCAACGCACCTTGCGCGGCTGAAAGCTCTAAGCGTCGTAACTTGCCTTTGCGCGTCTGAAAGTGAAACACCCGGTCGCCGGGCTCTAGCGTCACCTGCGCGGCGAGCACCAGCTCACGCAGCTGCTTGTCCAACGCCTGCTGTTTGCGCGCTTCTTCTTGGTTCCACGCTTTGCTGCCGGGCAACGGCGCGAATTTGGGTACGTGCCGGTTCTCTTCGAGCCTCGCCGCTGGGCTCTCGCGGCGCGGCATGGGCGCCTTGGCCGACGCGGCCACCGGGCCACGTGCACGTTGTTGGGCGGCCTTTTGGGTCGCTTCTTTCTCGGCCTCGGCTTTCTTCGCCGCTTCTTCCGAGACCAGTCCCGCTTTCAAAAGCTTGTCTTTCAGGCTCAGCATCGCTGTAGAAGGCTTCTAGCAAAGACCTGCTAGGGTGCACCCACTTCGACACGTGAAACGCTTCGCTCTTCTCATTTCTTTGGCGGTCGCCGCCTGCACTGAACCGGTCGACAAGGCCGCCAAGCAGCGCATTTTCTCGCCTGAAGACCCTCCGCAGGCCCTCGCCGCGGCGAAACAGAAGCTGCCACCCGAAGAAGTGGCTGAAAACGTCGCTGTCTCGCGCCGCGTGTTGGGCATGGGCGCTGCCGAAGCCACCGAGCGCATCGGCGCTCACAAATTCACCGCCACCGTCACCTACGAGTGGAGCGCCGTCGGCCGCCCCAACTTGAAGCTGGTCGAAAACCGCACCTTGCTCGCTGGGCCCGGTGGCTTGAGCGGAGACTTCTCGGGTGTCGAAGAAAACTCGCGCGACCAAGGCTTAGAAGTCATGCGCGTGCACGGCCAAGTCTTCGCCAAGAGCCGTTATGGCAAATTTCGCCAACGCTTGCGCGACCGCGGCATCGCCGAGCACATGCGCGAAGAGCTTTACGGTGCCATCTCTGACTTCGACTATTTTTTCAAAGGCCGCATCAAGCTCGCCGCGCAGGGCACGGTGAGCCATGAAGGCCGCACCGCTTGGAAATACCAAGTCTCACTCGGCCCCGTGGTGCCCGACGCCGGGGGTAAGGCATTGCCTCCTCCGCTGACCCCGAAGAACGGTGTCGATGAAACCACCCAGCGCCGACTGCGGTTTCAAGAATTGCGCAACCCCCGCACGCTGCAAGGCGAAGTGTGGGTCGACGCGCAGACGTCGGTGGTGGTGAAGACACACCTCGATGGCCGTATCGGCGTCAATGCCGACGGAGGCGACGCTGAATTGCGCTTGGTGCTCGACTCATCGATGACCGACATTGGCAAGGACCCGCAGCTCAAGTTGCCGGCTGATTTTTTGCCTGACCAAGACAAGCCCGAAGGCATCGCCGCGGCGCTCGAGCGCTTCGGTATCGTTCGCGATGGTGCCGACGGCGGCCACGCCCGTGCACCCGACGCCGACGACGATGACGACGACGAGGCGCCTTTGAAAAAGCCCTAAATTGCGCTGCGCCACGCCGGTGGCCGCGGCGTCTTTTTTGCCTCAGCAACCCCCGGGTAGATCTACCGAAAACCCACCCATGGGGCGCGGTAGATCCACCGGGCCCAAAATCAGCAGTTTATGCAGAGAGTTAGGGTGTCTGAACTGAGTGCACCAGCCGCTTAAGGGGCTGTGACGATCTGACATGGCTGTCAGGTCGGTGTGGCGCTTTGGGTAAGCCAAAAGGCGCATCGGCCAAAAATTTGCCGAGTGGCTTCTCACCCCTACAATCCTCAATGGTCGCGGATTCGCCGCGTCCGACATGGCCGGTTGTTCAGTACTGAAGAAAGGGTAGCAAAATGGAGCGGAAGGGTGGAATCACCGCGGTCGTCAGTGAAGAAGAAGTGACGACAGCGCTGTCTCGGACGACGACAGTCACGTCGGAAGAAGAGAAGACTCTGCGCATGCGGTACGGGGCGAAGGTGTCTACGGCAGCGCCGCTCGAACGGGCTTATGGCAAGAACGAAGCCCTCGCTGATGAGCTGATGGTCATTGAGATGCAGCTCTTCAGGGCGATGCGTGCCCGCATGCAGAAAGCGCAAGCGGCAATGGCACCGAAGAACCCCGCGAAAGACAAAATCGTTCGCGCGTTGCGTAAGCGCAAGCCGTCGTGACGTAAGGGTTAGGCTGCCATCACGCGGACCAGCCGCTGGCTGGCCGCGTCAAAGGCGGTGAGCGAAGCCCCCAGAGGCGCCATCATTTTCTCGGTGGTGTCGGCTTGCCCCGAGGCGGCGAATGCCGAGAGCCAGCGGCCAGTGGCAGGGTTGCGGTAAAAGTCTTCGTTGAATTTCTCTTGTACATACCGGTGCAGCCCCGCTTCGAGCGCCATGGCGCGCAGCGCGGTGAAGACATCGAGCCCCTGCTGAACGTCGTACAAGTACCGTTCGCGCATGCCGCCCACGTGCAACGCTTCACGCCCGCGCTCTTCGTAGCTCGACGCCAACGGAGGTACCGGGCCTCGCTCGTACATTTCAAAGCTGTGCAGCGCGCGCACGGTGAGCCACCGCAATTCGAAGAGCTGGCGAAACGCGGCGAGGCGGGCCGCTTCTCGTGCCGCGGGGGCTCCCAAGCGCAAATAGCGCCGGTACCAACCTTCGTCAGTGAGCAAGCGCGAGAAGAGGGCCGAAAAAACGGCCGGCAAGGTGGGGTCTGCGAGCGCGCGCTCGGGCAAATGCAGCCGGGGTGAAACGTGTGCGTGGTAGAGCGCCGCTCCGAAACCGCCGAGCAATTCAGCCAGGCCTCCCAAATGCCCGCGCGGAGAAATCACCAGTCGCACTTCTTCGGGAGCTTTGAGCACCGCCAAATGAACGCCGGGTTCTTTACCTTCGCGCGGCTCGGAGTCGACCGCCAAGCGGCCCTGCGCGTGGGGAGGCAACCCGATGTCTTCTAGGCAACGGGTGACGGCGGTAAGCGCGTCTTCGGGGCGAAAAGAATCGCGCACCCAGGGTGCATTCGACGCGTACTGCACGTCGTGGAGCAGCGGGCTTTCAATCGGCGTGTCGACGTGGGCGTGCTTGAGCACGTAGCCGAGCAAGTCACGGTACGCGTCGTCGCTGGCTTTGAGCACGTGGTGGGTGAGCTGCTCGAAACCTTCGAGCGGGTAAGGGCCCGAAGTGGAGCGAAAGGTTTTCCAGTTGGGCAGCTTGAGTGTTTCGGCGAGCTGCATTTGCGCGTCGACACGGCGGCGCCAGGCGGTTGGTTGGGTAGAGAGCTCAGCGAAGGCGGCTTGCGTCATTGCATGGCGTTGGGCGCGGTCGCCTTCACGCTCCCACTGGCCCATGAGCGTGCGCAGTGAGCGCCCGGCGAAACCGGGAACTTCGGCCAAGAGCACTGCTGCTTGCGCGTCAAGTGGGGCAATGGCGGCCGATTCTTCGAGAGCGTCGGCGAAGGTGGCCAACACCAGACGCAGCCGGTGTTTGCGTTCAGGGTCGTAGCGTGGGTTGTCGACGTGCTCTCGCAGCTCGCGAAAAGTGTCGTGAACGGTCAGCTCGGGAAAATCACGATAGCGCCTTTCGTACGTCACCGTACCCGGCAGACCGGCGGCGGCACGGTACGCAGCGGCACCTCGCGCGTAGAGAAATGCTTCAAGCCTTTCGAGCAGGCTGTTAACAGAGAACGCCACACCGGCATGATCGCGCGTTCACGCCGTACGACTCAAGTGCTTAAAAACCACCCGTGAAACGTCGAACCTTCGTCATCGCCACCAAGGCACGTCTGCGTGATGCGCTCGCCGCCGAGCTCGATGTTGCAGCGAGTCAAGCGGCTGCGCTGATTGAGCGAGGCTCTGTTTATGTGCAGGGCAAACGCGCGGTGGAACAAGGCGCCTTGCTCGCCCAAGGCACGACGGTGAGCGTGGTGCTCTCTGAGGCAGGGCAAACGCCGGAGTTGGCGAAGGTAAACGCTTTCTCGCTCGACATTTTAGAGGAGCACGCTGATTGGCTGGCGGTGAACAAGCCGGCGGGTTGGGTGTCGCAGCCGACTCAGGGCAAGCGGGGCGATTCGTTGCTCGACGCGGTGAGCGATTATTTGAAGAAACCCGCAGGGCTGGTGCACCGGCTCGATAAAGAGACGAGCGGCGTCATGGTGTTTGGCAAGACGCGCGAGGGCACGCGCGAATTGGCAGAAGCATTTCGAGAAGGCACCGCGCGCAAACGTTACGTGGCGGTGGCGTCGGGGCCGTTACCGGAGCACGGAGACATTTCTCTGAAGCTTTCGAAAGACCCTTCGCGGTTAGGTCGCTGGCGGGCGAGCGCGAAAGCGAACGGCATGGAGGCCAAGACGCGCTTTGAGCGACTCCATGCTGCTGCTGATTTTTCGTTGGTGGCGCTCTACCCACTCACCGGCCGCACCCATCAACTGCGCGCGCACTTGCGAGCGCTCGACGCCCCAATTTGGGGCGACGCGTTCTACGAGGGCCCGACCGACGCGTCGATGCGGGGGTTGCCTGCTGCTTCGCGTTGCTTGCTCCATGCGCAAAGTTTGCGCGTGCTGGGTACGCAAATCGACGCGCCCTTGCCGGCAGACATGCGCGCGTGGTTCGAGCGCGCGCAGGTCGCAGCTCCGCAGGGCGATTGGTAGTGGCGCGGTGGCCCTTATGAGAGAGCGGTTTTGAGA
This sequence comes from Myxococcaceae bacterium, assembly GCA_019694575.1. Lineage (GTDB taxonomy): Bacteria > Myxococcota > Myxococcia > Myxococcales > Myxococcaceae > JAIBBR01. The sequence goes on along the minus strand of JAIBBR010000047.1, from coordinate 11,628 downwards.
TGCGCGGCGTGAGTGCCTTTTCGTTGTTGGCTCAGGCGATTTTGAGGCCCGTTCGCTAGGTGGCTGGTGTCGAAGCGACCATGTTGGTTTTGTTGCTTCTGAGAGTTGCGCCTGTGCAGGCCGTGGTGGCCGAGCCAGGAGGAATAAGCGAAGGCAACGCCGGCTCTCGGCAAACGAGTGCGTTGGAGCATGGCGTCGTTTCCAAGTTCCGGCCAAATCGTTTTCACTCGAACGCTTCTCGAGGGGTTAATCGCTCGGTAGTAGAGGAGCCTGATGACCACGAGCACTCACACAACTTTCGTGCGGAAAGTTTCACTCGTGAGTGGCACCGTCACCGGCATGCTGCTCGCCGCAGCGTGGACCTTTCAGTATCGGGTGTTTCACCTGCCGGTCCTGCTCTCGGTGGTGGTCGCGGGTGTGGTGTGCAACCTGGCTTTCCTCGTGACGCTGTCATCGCTTGCGCGGCGCCACGCCGATAATCGATGGAGCGCGGTGCGGGTGCTCCTCACCTGGGCGGTCATATGCCCCTTCATCGCGGCGCTCGTGGCGTGGCTTGTCCACGGCCTGGACTACGAATATGCGTCGATGACCGAAGAGCTCACGCACGCCGCGGTGTCGAACTGGTCTTTTGCGGTCAACTCGCACTTCATCACCCAGGCGGCCACGCAAGCGCTGCTCGGTGTCGGGTGCGCGGCTTGGTTGCTCTTGCGGGCCTCGGTGCGGCGCTCGCTCGTCACTCGGTAGCGCCGCCAATAAACCGGTTGAGACTCTTTACGGAACCGTGCTTGCGGATTTCCCGCACAAAAGCGCCTACGCCACGCACCAAAAATCGACGCCTTCTCTCCAGCCCCGTGTTTGCAAAAACGCGCGAATTTCTTCTCGCGCGCCTTTTGCTCCCACCGCCGCGACGAGCTTGAACCCCAGTGGAGCAGGGAGCTGGTGGTGCTCCACCACAGTCACTTCATCGATGCGCTGCCCAATTTTTCTTGGGTCGACGTCGACCAGTGCGCAGACTTGTACGCCGCGTGAGCGCAGCTGTCGCAGCATCTGCAGCCCGACTTCTCCTGCGCCCCACACGAAGGTGCGGGTGTTTGAATTCGGCATGAGCAACGGCGCGAGAAATTGGGCCTTCAACGCGTGGTGCGCTGCGTGCCGGTAACGCGGGTCGACGCGGGTGGCGCGGTGCTCGTGGTCTCTCCAGCGGTGCAGCACTTCACCCACGCACGCGAGGGCAAAGCCCTTGTCCAACAACTTCAGCCACAGCTGCCAGTCTTCGGGAAAATCGCCGTCTTCCCAACCTCCGACGGCTTCTAGCGCGTAGCGCCGCAGGGTAACCGACGGGTGACACAAAGGGCTCTCGATGAAGCGTTCATCGCGCAGCACCTGTGCAGAGGTCAGCGAGTTCAACCACGTCGCGAAGCGCTGCAAGTTAGGGCTGACGGGCTGGTCTTCTCGAAAAAGCGCTACCTGCGTGCCCACTCCGGCGAGCGCGGGCAGGCGCAAGAGCGTGGCGATGCTCTTCTCTAAACGCATCGGCAGACTTTCGTCGTCAGCGTCCATTCGGGCGATGAAGTCTTCGGCTTGTGCGTGTCGCAGCGCGAGATTCAACGCCGGCACCAACCCCTCGCCTGAAGTGGTGAGCACTTTCAAGCGTGGCTCGCCGACCGCCAAGTGCCGCAGCCGCGTCAGCGTGTCGTCGGTAGAGCCATCGTCCACCGCAATCAGCTCCAAGTCTGACCACGAGCCGTCGAGAATGCTCCGCACCGCCCGTTCAACGGTCGAGCCGGCATTGCGCGCGGGAAGCAAAACAGAGACGGCGGGGCGCATTGGCGTTGCCAACCAAGCAGAACACCCCGTCGGCCGGCAACAACTGACGCTCTGCTTTGCGGGGTGGCGCTGATGATTTAGCGCACCCGAAAGCACGGGTAACGGGTGCCACGTGACCTCTTGTTGTAAAGACGCATTCTTAACGCCATGAGCCGCCCGAAGCGACGAGACACAGTCAGAGACGTTCCCGCCCCGCAGGGCGATGACGCGGCCTTCAAGACGGTGGAGATGGCTTTGGCGACCGAAGTCGACGTGCCGGCCGCGCTCGAGCCTTCACCCGAGCGCGTTGAGCTCACCCGTTATGCGTACGAGCACCCCTTAGACTCCACCGGCTTCGACGATTTGGCGCACTGGTACGCCCGGGCCGAAGACGAAGCGCGCGCCGAGTCGATGCGCGAAATCGCCAGGGCGGTCTCAGGCAAGCCTTTGCCTTCGCCGCGTGCGCCACGGCTCATTCTGTCGGCCCAGCACCGTAAAGCGCTCAAGCATGCCCTGGTGGTGACGCCTGCCAGCGAAGCGATTGTGCTCGCCGGCGCGACGCTGTGCCGCCTGTACCCCACCACGGGTACCGCCGCGGGTTCGGGCACTGAATTCGACGCCGACGCCAGCCCCGGCGCCAGCAAAGCCGGTGAGGCGCTGCTCGCCGCGGTGCGCATTTTGGGCATGAAAGCGCCGGCCGTTTTTCTTTCTCAAGAAGAGGGGCCGCCCTTCAGCGTGGCCTATTACGACGGGCCGCGACTGCTCGTCGGCAAGCTTGCAGTGCGGCGTGAATTGGCTGACAGCGAGCTGCGCTTTTATGCCGGGCGCGCGTTATTCACTTTCAGCGCTGACTTGTTGCCGTTGCGGCTCTTGCGCAAAGCCGAGCTCGATGAAGGCCTCTCTTCTATCGCCAAAGCGTTGAAGAACGAGCGGGCTCCCGCGGTTGATGGGCGAGCGATTCGCGATGGGTTGCCGGCCGAAGCGCGCGGTCGACTCAATGAGTTGCTGGTCAGCTTGGGGCGAAAATTGAAGCTCGATGCGCTGCTCGAAGGTTCACGTCATTCGGTGAACCGTGCAGGTTTGGTTGTGTGCGGAGGGTTGGGCCCCGCTCTGCATGCGCTCAAAGCGAAGAAGGCCCTTAAGACCGAGCTCGAAGAATTGGTGCGCTTCGCGATGAGTGACGAATACTTCGCGCTCACTGCGCGAATTGTTTAGTCACTCGGGCTCGCCGGGGCTCTGCACCAGCTCATACTTGTGAAGCAGCGAGTACAGATGCTTGCGGTCTAACCCTGCATCGCGCGCCGCCTTGGCGATGTTACCCTTTGACTTCGAGAGCAACCGGGTCAGGTACTCTTTCTCGTACGCTCGCACCAGCTCGTCTTTGCACTCTTTGAACGGCCCCGCGTAATTGACTGGCAAGCTCTCGCCCTGAGGCGCGGCCGGCCCGTTGTACTCGCGCAAGAATGACTCGGTGGCCAACTCGGGAATATCGGCCATGTGCTTGAGCCGTTCGACGGCATTTCTCAACTCACGCACGTTGCCCGGCCAGGTGTGATTCGAAAATTGCTCGCGGCGTGCTTGGGGCAACCGCTCCCACAGCAAATTGCCAGCGCACGCGTTGACCAACAGGGGAATGTCTTCTTTGCGGTCGCGCAATGACGGCAGGCCGACGATGAAGACCGAGAGACGAAAGTACAAGTCTTCGCGAAACCGCCCCGCCTGTGTTTCTGCCCACAAGTCTTTCTTCGACGCGGCGATGACCCGGGTGTCGAACTTGATGGGAGAAGTCGAAGCCCCGAGCCGGCGGAACTCGCGGTCTTCCAGCGCGCGCAACAGCTTGGGCTGCAAGTCGAGCGAGAGGTCGTCGATTTCGTCTAAAAAAAGTGTGCCGCCGTCGGCCCGCTCCAAACAGCCGGTGCGTTGGTTCACCGCGCCGGTGAAGGCGCCTTTTTCGTGGCCGAAGAGCTCGCTCTCAATCAGAGAGTCAGAGACTGACGCGCAATCGAAGACGATGAACGGGCCTTGCGCACGGGGCGAGAGTTTGTGAATCGTTTTCGCCGCCGCGCCTTTGCCGCAGCCGGTTTCGCCGACGAGAAGCAGGGTCGAGTCGGTAGGTGCAATGCGCTGCATCAGCGCGAAAATTTGCCGCATCGCGGTGCTCTTGCCCACCAAGTCGCCCAAACGGTTTTCGGCGGCGGGTGAAAGGTCGAGCGCTTTCACCTGAGGCTGAAAACGCAGCTGCACATCGCCTACCTCGAGCAGCGCGCCCGCACGCAGAAAAGCTTCGCGCACTTGGGCTCCGTCAATGAAGGTGCCGTTGGTCGAACCCAAGTCTTGCACCAAAAATTGGTCGCCTTGGCGGCGAACGATGAGATGGTTGCGGCTGACGGTCGGGTGGTCTAACACCACTTCGTTGTCGGGTGCCTTGCCGATGCGCAAAGAAGTACCCAAGTCGAACGATTTGCCGGCCGCGTCGGTGTTGACCAGAACCAGGTGGTATTCCTGCGAAGCAATGCGGTCGACCTTGGGCCGGGTGCCTAAAACGGTGTGGGCAGGTATTGAAGGTCCGTTGGCCATGGAGAGCGGCGATTGTAGGGGTTAGTCTATTCGCCGTCATGCCCTTGTCGCTGGTTCGATTCGATGCCGAAAGCACTTTCTACCACCGCCTGGTGGCCGAATACGGCGGCCCGGTGCTCGTGTTGGGCAGCGCGCTGGGCCAAGTCATTGATGGGCTGGGTGAACGTGGCCACGCCGTGGTGGGCATTGAACCTTCATTGCGCTGGGCGTCGGCGGCGAAAGAGCGTCTCAAAGTTCACCCCCAAGTGGCGGTCGAACGGGCAGACTTTCTCACCTTCAACTTGAAACAGAAGTTCCCCCTGGTGATTGCGCCGAACAATTGTTTCGCCTTTGCCAACGGGCAGGGCGCGTTGTCGTTGCTGCTCGATCGCGTTGCCAAGCACCTCGCACCAGGCGGGGCGCTGGCCTTCGAGGTGTGCGGGCTGGTGACCGAACGTTCGGCGCAGGTTCCTCCGCGTGCGTTTGCCGCGCATTTTCTCGAACGGGCCCAAGGCGGCGCAAAAGACAATGCAAGCTTGCTGCGGCTGCGCAGGCCTTTTCTGACCGCGGCGTTGCTCGAGCAATCGTTGGCGTTTTCTGGCTTTGAAGCGTGTGAGCGCTACCGCGATTTTGAAGGCGAGCCGTGGGACGAAGGCGATTCTGTGCAAATCGGCGTGGCGGCTCTTAAATCAGCAGTGCGCGCGAAAGACGCCCAGCCGCCATGAGTGACAAGCTGCCCAAAGAGCCGAAGGCTGCAGAAATCACGCCTCCGCAGGTCTATGCCAAGCGGCGTGAGTTTTTGACGCAAGCGGGTTTGTTCGCCGGTACGACCGCGGTGGTGGGCGCCGGGCTATGGGGGCTCACCAGCCGTGAAGGGCGCGGCCGGCCGGCGCCTGTCTCTTCGGTGCCAACGGCCCAGACCGCGGCGCTCACCGTGGCGAAGCGCGGCGAGTTCACCGTCGATGAAGCGCTGACGCCATTCGACGCGGTAACCACGTACAACAATTTTTACGAGCTGGGCCTCGACAAGGCAGACCCGTCGGCCAACGCCGGCACGTTGAAGCCCCGCCCGTGGACCGTGCAGATTGACGGCGAGGTGCAGCGGCCGAAAACGGTGGGTATCGATGAGTTGACAGGGCTTTTTCCCTTGGAAGAGCGCGTGTACCGCATGCGTTGCGTCGAGGCCTGGTCAATGGTGATTCCCTGGTTGGGTTTTCCCCTCGCGGCGCTGCTTTCACGTGTCGAGCCGCTCGGCACCGCGAAGTACGTGCAATTCACCACGCTGCTCGATGCTGACCAGCTACCTGGGCAACGCGCGCGGGTGCTCGACTGGCCATACGTCGAAGGTTTGCGGCTCGATGAAGCGATGCACCCGCTCACGCTGATAGCCGTGGGCCTGTACGGTAAAGAATTGCCCGGGCAAAATGGCGCGCCGCTGCGTTTGGTGGTGCCGTGGAAGTACGGTTTTAAAGGCGTGAAATCGATTGTGCGCATCACCCTGACCACCCGTGAGCCGCGCACCACCTGGTCGGCCGCCGCGCCGCGCGAGTACGGGTTCTATGCGAACGTGAACCCCGAGGTGGCGCACCCCCGCTGGAGCCAAGCCACCGAGCGTCGCATTGGCGACTTGATGCGGCGAAAGACGTCAATGTTCAACGGCTATGGTGAACAGGTGGCGTCGATGTACCGCGACATGGACCTGCGCCAGAATTTCTAACCCACCCACAACGCCTCGTTGAGGCAATGTGCTACAGGTTAGACATAGCGATATCGCAGACTTAATCAGGCACGGGCTTTGCGAATGGGTATGTGTATGATTGAAAAAAAGTCAGTCAAACACTCTCAGCAGGCGTTGCTTCAGGTTGTTCTCGGTCTCGCGATGATGGTGATACTGGCACTGTGCTCCTCCGCATGTGGCGGCGCGCCCGTTGGCTTCGAGGGCGAAATGGAAGAACTCAGCGATACTGTGTCGCCCGGCGTCGCGGCGCAACAGGTGCAACCTCCATTGCTGTCCAGCGGGTGGGTGTTTTCTCCCCGCTGCGCAGAGGACGAGTTTGTCTGCGCGGGCGCCTGCGCGAATTTGAATAGCGATTCTTATCACTGCGGTGGTTGCGGCCACGCGTGTGAAGTCGGCAAACACTGTCAGCTGGGCGAATGCGTGACAGAGTGCCCCCCGTAAGGGCCCGCCACAAAATAAACGGTCCGAGATCTGCGCCGAGGCGCCCGGATGGCGAGGCGCGCGACCTAAGATTTACCAGTGGTAAGTCGCAGGGAGCGCAACGCGGACAGCCGGGATGGATCGGCGTTGATATGGAGCGTTTATTTTGTGGCGGGCCCTAACGACTATGCAGTTCGATTCCAAACGGCAAAAGCCACCAACGCCAGCAGGGTGACGAGCGAAACCAACGCGCCGAATTGAAGGCCCGGCGTCGCGTAGTGCATCGCTACCCGGTGTTTGCCGGCGGGCACTGCCACTGCGCGTGCGACTTCGTTGGCGAGCAGCAGCGGCGCTTTTTGGTTGTCGACAGTCGCCTCCCAACCCGGGTGAGCGGCGTCGTTGAGCACCAAATAACTGTCGACCGCGGCTTCAACCCAGAGCACCACGTGTTCAGGCGCGTACTGTTCAAAGACAACCGTACCGAGTGACACAGGAGCCGTAATGTCTGTGTTTGCAGGGGCTGGCGCCGCGTCGATTTGGCTCAGTGGCGGTGAGCCCAGCATCAGCGCCTGCGCCGATGCCGCCGACAGTGGCGGCCGCAACGCCGCGGCCAGGCTCAAATACGCCCGCGGGCGCGCATGCTCAAACTTCCACAATGAGAGCTTGAGCTCTGCTGACCGAGCCACCACTTGTGCCGAGTCGACGGTTTGCCCCTCGCGGGTGAGCACATATTCAGTGCCCCACAGGGGGGCGAAAGCCTGGAGCGCTTCTTCGCTCTTGTCCAACGCGCGGTGTGCTGCTGGCAAATACGACGACATGCTTTCAACGCCCCAGCGCGTCGGCGTGAGCGGGCGCAAGCTCTCAGCCGTGGTGTACGCCATGAACGTGGGGAGTGAGACTGCGCCCAGCGCGTCGGGCACCGCCGCGGTTCCAACCCGCGACAGCACGCGAGGGTGTACTTTGGGGGGCGCGGTGAGGTGAGAGAGCAATTCAGGCTTCGTCTCGAGCGTCTCGAGCCCAGTCAGCCAGTACAACCCCGCGCCTTGCGCCACCAAATGCACCGCCACCAATGCGGCAATGCCACTTAGCGCTTGCGGCCGGGTGCGCGCCAAATAAAGCAGGGCCGCGAGCAGGCCACTCACCGCCGCGCTGGTACCTAAGTGCTGCACTATGTTGGCATGGAGCTGTTCAGACGCCAGCGAGCCCAACGAAGCCCATTGCGCGAGCGCGGTGCTGGGCCAATGCAGCGCCGTTTCGAGCAGCGCGCCGAAAAGCAGACTGGCGGTGACAAGCACGCTCCATTGCAGCGCGCGGCGGCGGGCATGGGCTTCGAGCGCCAAGTGGTGCAGACCCGCGCCCGCGGCCAACGAGAGGCCGAGCAAGAGCCACGGCGTGAGTTTTTCGGGGTAGCGAAACGAGCCCCACAACGGCAGGGCGTGAAACAAACCTGCTATGGGCGTGAACCGCCCCAGCCACAGCACGAAGAGAAACAGCCAGCCTGCAAGCCACCCCCCGGTGCGCGCGCGAAACGACGCCACGCTCATGGCGGTGAGCGCCAAAATCAGCGCCAAGGGAGTGAGGTGCTGCGAGTCGACCCAGGCGGCTTCATGCGCGGCATCAAAAGCAGTGGCGATGCCCGGCAGCATGCGTTGGGCCGAGGCGTCGAGCCACAGCGGCCCGGTGAAAAACTCCACCACCCGCAGTGGGTGCGCCGACCACGACAACGCCGTGTCCAACGAATAGTTCTGCGCGGCAATGTGCTCGCGCACCGCGAGCGCGGGTACGATTTGCGCGGCGGCCAGAGCGGCTCCGCTGGCGAGCAGCACCCCCGCGCGAACCAACGTGGCCCCGCGTTGGGGTGGGGGAGCGATGAAGCACATCGCCGCCACCAGCGCCTGCGCGACGAAAAAATTTTGTGGGTCGCCCGCCAAGGCCACCCAAGCCAGGCTGACCGCCGCGCCGAGCAGCGCCGCCGCGCGCCCATCGAAGAGATACGCATGGGTGGCCCAAAAAACGAACGGCAGCGCCGCCGCGGCGTGCACGTAATGGGGGTTATTGGAAAGCGAAATCAAATAGCCGCTGAAGGCATAAAGGCTCGCGGCGGTGAATGCTCCAGCCTGCATAAGGCCCAACCTTCGCGCCAAGCCGAACACACCCAACGCCGCCGCGAAATAAGACAGCAGCAAGCCCCACTTGAGCGCGCTCTCGAGTGGCAACACCAGGTACAAAAGGTTGAGCGGGTGCAGCGCGGCAGAAACGAGCGCCGAAATATACGGCTGCCCCATGCCATCGTAGGGAAACCACTGCGGTAGCTCGAGGTGGCTGACACGTTCGGCCCAATACATTTTCAGTGGGTAATATGAGCGCTGCACGTCGCGAGCGCTGAAGGCCTCGGTGCTGAAGGCGGCTCGCGCGAAGACCACCAAGGTCAGCAAAAACAACAGCAAGGCAGGGCGAAGCCAATGGCGGGTGCGTGCCCCCCTCACGGGCTCGGCACCTCGTTGCTGTCGAGGCAAATGGTCACCGGGCCGTCGTTCACCAGGGCCACTTTCATGTCGGCTGCGAAAATGCCTTCGGCGACGGTAAGGCCTTTGGCGCGTGCCCGCTCGCAAAACAGCGCGTACAGCCGCTTTGCTTCTGTCGGTTCACAGGCGTCGACGAAGCTGGGGCGACGGCCTTTGCGGGTGTCGGCGTAGAGCGTAAATTGGCTGACCGCGAGCATCGCTTTCGACGTGTCGAGCAGCGAGCGGTTCATTTTGCCGGCGTCATCTTCGAAAATGCGCAGCCCCGAAATCTTGTCGACCATCCACTCGACTTCGCGCTCGGTGTCGCCTTGGCCCACTCCGAGCAGCACCAACAACCCAGCGCCGATGGCGCCGTTGACTTGAGCGTCGATGGTGACCGAAGCGCTCGAAACGCGCTGCAGCACGGCTCTCATTTCAGGCCCTGGCGCGTGTGTGGGTAGACGCGCTCATGCGTCGGGCGGCTCAACGTGCGCGCCAGAATCAACAAAAATTTGGGGTCGTTCACCAGGTAGCGGCGCCACAACCGCTTCGGCTCGCTCGCCAAACGGTGTGCCCATTCGAGCCCTGACTTCTGCATCCACACGGGGGCGCGGCGAATGCGGCCGGTAATGAAGTCGAGCCCGGCGCCGATGCCCAGGGCCACCGCGGGTGCGTAGTCTTTGGCGCAGCGGTACATCCACAATTCTTGTTTCGGAGCGCCCAGGGCCACCAGAATGATGTCGGGCTTGGCCGCTTTGATTTTCGCCAACACTTCGCGCTGCTGTTCTGGGTCAGGGTCAGGGGGAATCATCGGGGCGTCGTAGCCCGCGACTTCAAGCCCCAGCTCGGCCTGCAATTTTTCGGCGGTGGCTTGGGCCACCCCATTGGCCCCGCCGAGAAAATAGACCCGCCATTTTTTCTTCGCGGCGCGCGCCATCAGCGGAGGAATCACGTCGGAGCCAGAAATGCGTTCAGGCAATGGGCGGCCGACCGCCCGGCTGGCCCACACCAGCGGCATGCCGTCGACCAATGAAAGGCTGGCCGCTTCATATGCCGCACGAAACCCCGAATGCTCTTCAGCCAGCACCACGTGGTCAATGTTGGGGGTCACCACGTACCCCCCCTGGCCGGCTTCGACCAAGGCCTCGATGTCATCGAGGGCCTGCCCGAAGGTCAGCACGTCGACCGGTACCTCGCCTATGCGCAGCCGTTCACCCATGGACTTTTTTTTGTAAAGGGCTGTCTCTACCCGTTGCGCTGCTTTCGCGCCACGACCTTGTCACGTTCGGCTACGCTTCTTGGCCTCCGTGACTCACTTGCATGTCGAGACGTTCACCTCCTTGAGCGCGCTGGAAAGCCTGGCCCCCGAATGGGACACCTTGGCCACCCAGACCGCGCTGCGGTTGCCTTTTCACACGCCTACCTGGAACCTGCTGTGGTGGAAGCACTTTGCCCAGTCGCGCATGTCGATGAAAGACACGCTGTGCTTGCGCAGCGTTCGTGACGAGAAGGGCGAATTGGTGGCGGTGGCGCCCATGTTAATGTCGTCGCGCCCGGCAGAAGGGCCGTTGCGGTTGAAAGTGCTCCAGTTTTTCGGCGTCGACCCGTACGTCACCGAAATTCGCGGCGTGGTGTGCAAGGCCGGGCTCGAGGCCGAAGTGTACCGGGCGATTCACGCTGATTTAGCGCTGCGCCGCGAAGGGTGGGACTGGGTGCAATGGGCCGGCGTACCGCAAGGAGGCCCCGGTTACCGCACCCTGTCGGCGAGCCCAAACATCAAGTGGGCTCGCGAGGTGCCCGACTTCACCTTGTCGATGAAGCCCACCTGGGACGAATTCAAAGGCGGCCTTTCGCGCAATATCAAGGAGTCACTGCGCAAGTGTTACAACTCGCTCAAGCGCGACAACTTGGTGCACAGCTTTCGGGCGGTAGAAAGTGCCGAAGCGCTGCCCGCGGCTTTAGAGCGTTTTTTCGATTTGCACAACGCGCGCTCGAGTCTGACTGATACCGTGGTGCACGGCAACGTCTTCTCACAAGAACACTGCAAGGCGTTCTTGCGCGACTACGTGAATGCCAAAGCCGGTGCGGGCGGCGCCAAGGTTTTTCAACTGATTTTGAAGGAGCAGGTGGTGGCCACGCGGGTCGGCTTCTTGATGGGCGATTCGCTGTACCTGTATTTTTCTGGGTACGACCCGGCTTGGGGCCAATACAGCGTGATGACAACCACGGTGGCTGAAGCGATAAAGTACGCCATCGAAAAGGGGCTTAAGACCGTCAACCTGTCGGCCGGCAATGATGTGTCGAAAACGCGCTGGGGGCCTACTGAGCACACTTTTCGAGAAGCGGTCGAAGTTGCGCCTCGGCTCAAAAGCCGCGTGGTGCAGAATGCATGGGACAAGCTGTATGCGATGCGACAGAGTCCAGAATGGCAAAAGTCAACCTTGGGCAAGCTCGTCGGGCGGTTTGGCCGTAGTCACTAGCTGGTCTATTTAGAGGCACTTACATGAGCTCGCACTTGCTCAAGAGATTGGCGCCGGGAATCTCTGCCAAGTTCAACCTTGGTGTTGATCTCATGTGGTTTTGGACCGCGACGGTGCTCGCGTC
>JAIBBR010000194.1 GCA_019694575.1 Myxococcaceae bacterium | reverse complement strand
CCTTCGGGGTGCGTGGGCTCGGCTTGCAGCACCGCGGTCAACGTGGCGGTGGCGCCCTGCAAGTCTTTCTTTTCCATTTGTACGGCACCCAAGGTAACGGCGATTTCGCTGTTACGCGGCTCGGCTTGGCGGGCGCTCTGCAACTCTTCGACTGCTTCGGCCAGCTTGCCCAACTTCCACAAGGTGCGGCCATGTTGCAGCCGGCCTCCGGGAACGCGAACGTTCAGCTTGAGCGCTTTTTCTATCAAGTTGTCGGCTTGCTCGTATTGCTCGCGCTTCAACGCCACCGCTGAAAGGCCCAAATACGGTTCAGGCAAATTGGCGTCGATTTCAGAGGCTTTTTTGTAGCCAGCTTCGGCCTTGTCTAAATCGCCGTCGGCGAGCGCCATGTCGGCCAAGCCCACTTGCACCAGCGGGTTGTTGGGCGCGCGTTCTACCGCGGCTTGCAGCTGTGGGCGGGCTTCACTGAACCGGCGAAAGCGAATGTACAACCGGGCCAGGCCCAAGTTGGCGTCGACCATGGTCGGGTCAGCGGCCACCGCGGCCAAGTAATTGCGTTGCGCTTCGGGCACGTGGTCCAACGCGTCGTCAACCCGGGCATTCAAGTACGCCAAACGCGCATTGCCGGGGAAACGGGTGCTCGCTGACTGCACCACTTTGAGCGCGTCTTCCATTTTGCCGGCACCGATGAGCGACGACAGGTACCCGTCGACCGTTTCCAAGCTGTTGGGCGCCGCCTCTGCCGCTTCTTTGAAGAAAGGCACTGCTTTTTCGAACTCGCCCCGGTTCAAGAGCAATTGCGCCATGCCCGCTTTCGCAATGGGAGAAGCTTTGTCAGCCTCGAGCGCTTCTTTGAAAGCGCCTTCGGCGTCGGCGAGCTTGCCCTGCGCGGCCAACGCGTCGCCCTTGATTGAAAGAGCGCGCGCCAGTTCAGTGGGGCCCAGCGCCTTGCGTTTGTCTTTCTCGAGCGCCACTTCAATCATCGCCAGTGCTTTGTCGGCTTCTTTCTTTTCGTGCACTTCGAGCGCGGCCAATTCGACTGAAGAAATGACATGGTTGGGGTCAGCCTTGAGCGCCGCGGCGTACTGCGTGGCAGCAGTGTCGATGTCTTTTTGCAGCCGCGCCAAATTGCCCAGCTCATGCAGCGCGCGCGCCGAGTCTTTCTTTTTTTCGAGCACGCGGTTCAAGTCGCCTGACGCTTCTTTGTACTTGGCTTGGGCGGTGAACGCTTCGGCGCGCAAGAAGGCGAGCTCCAAATCACCTTGGTTTTCGGTGAAGGCAATGGCCTCGTTCAACATCGCCAAGGCCTCGGCTGGTTTTTTTTGCGAGAGCAAATTGCCGGCGTGGGCTTTCACCACCTCGACATGTTTTTCACCGAGCAGGTTGATGTTTTCGAGCTCGGCCTTGGCCTTCGACAGGTCTTGCGGCGTGGCGGCGGCGAACTTGCGGCCCAAATAGAAAATGGCCTGGCACCACACCGCGCGGGCTTCAGGGTACTCTTTGATGGACAGCGCGTATTCGCTCTTGGTGCGCGCTTGCTTGTAGCTCTCGTAAGTGTCGGTCAAGAACCCCGCCTGAGCCGTTTGCAGCTCGGCGAATTCTTTGGTGCCGGGCTTCACCCGCGCGGGGAAAAGCTTCTTCATGCCGAAGAAGCCGACCGGTGTGGTGCCCAAGTACGCACCGAAGCCCAGAATCAACAGCACCGCCAGGCCTACGCCCATCAACGGCAGGCGCTTTTTGAAGTCGAAGGGCTCGCGCTGCTGCACCACGGCCACCGCGGCCATGCGGCCTTCGTAGACGTTCTTCAGCCGCTCCATGCTCTCGGCTTGCTTGGCGGTGGGTTCGCCCAGCGTGGGTGCCGAAGGTGCCACCTTGGGAGGCGCTTCGAGCAGCTTGGCAATCGCCGGCTGAAAGACAGCCTCAGCGCCGATGGGTTGCCACGTTTCTTCGTCGAGCGAAATCTCTTCGTTGCCCATCAACTGCCCGTCTTCGAGCATTTTGATGATGACGCCTTCGTCAAACGGCCCAAAGGTCTTACCGCTGCGGCGCTTGACGTGAAAGCGGCGGGTGGCGAACTCGCCCGACTTGGCCGCATCGTCGATGAAGTTGAGCATTTCTAACCCGTCGGCCTTGGGGGCCGGCGCGGCAGAAGAAGACGACGACGGTGACGAGAAATCGGCTTCGAAGGGGTCTTTGGCCGGCGCCGCGGGCACCGCCGCGGGGTCGAACTCCAAATGGTCGGGGGCCCCGCCGGTGTTCAGGTTCACGTCGCCGAAGCTGACCGACGGGTTGAACGCCGGCATCGACGGCGCCACGGGCTCTGGCGCCGAGGGAGGTGCGCCAAAGTCGATGTTGAAACCACCCGGAGCCAAGGTGTCGCTGGTACCCGCAGCGTCGGCGGGTGAAGGCAAATTGCCGCCCATCGCCGGCATGGGCAGGTTGTCGCCCGCTGGCATGGGCAAGTCAGAGAAGTCGGGAATCGCTTCGGAGGCCGCGGCCGGGGGCGCGGGGGGCGCGGGCGCCGAAAAGTCGAAGGCCATGGGCGGCTCTTCACCTTTGGGCGAAGGCAAGTTGGCGTCGTCGAAAAGGTTCGACGGAGGAGGCGCCGGCGGCAGTGGCTCTGAACCAAAGAGGTCAGGTGGCACGGTGACGGCTCGGGTACGCGCGCTGTCGTCTTGCTCTTGCCCGAAGTCTATTTCGCTAGCAGGCGCTTCGAAGAGACCGCCTGCCTGCGCCGCGGGCGCCGCCGTGGGTTCGGCAGGGGCCGCGGGTTTCGAGAACAAACCTTGCAAAGCTGAAGTGTCGACCGCGCGGGTACGCATTTCGGGCTCAGCGCTGTCAGGAGCGCCTTGAGCGCCCGGTAACGGCACCGCGTCATCGCTAAAGGGCACGGCGTCGCCGCCCGACAGGTCTGCCTGCCCGAACATTGAAGAAGACGCAGGAGCGAAGTCGCCGCTGCTTTGGCCCGGCAACGGCACGGCGTCACCTGTGTCGGTACCGAAGCCACCCGCGAAGGGGTTGGCCTCACTTTGGCCGGGCAGTGGCACCGCACCTGACGTGTCGCCGCCATTACTTTCGCCGTACGGGTCGCTGGCGCCAGGCAGCGGCACTGAACCGTCATTGCCTTGGGGAAATTCGTCAGCCGCGGTGTACCCGCTCGCGGCTGAGCCCGGCAGAGGTACTGCGCCTCCGGCGGCGTAGGCGTCGTTGCCGTAAGCATTGTCGCTGTAAGCGTCGTGGCCTGCAGAAGGTGGGGGGTACGCTTCACCGCCACTGCCGGGCAGCGGCACCGCGCCGCCCAGGTCTGGTGAATGGCCCGCTTCGCTGTTGTTCCACCCGCCGCCGTCATCGACAGCGAAGTCGTCGGTCGACGCGCCGGGCAAAGGCACTGAGCCGCTGCCTTGGCCATGGGTGGTGGGCACCGGCAAACCGGCGGCGGCGAAGTCAGGTGCTGACTTGGCGAAGTCGGGCACCTGCATGGTGGTGGTGCGCACGTTCGAGTTGTCGACTTCAGAAAAGTCGGTCTCTAAGTCATGCATCGGAGGAAATGCCGCCATCGTCTGGTTGAAGGCCTTGGGCACCGGGGCCGGCAGAGGAACCGGGGCATTCGAAGGCGGAGCGACTGACGTGGTGGCGCCGGGTACTTTCTCTTTTTCTGCTTTTTCAGCAGCCAGCATCTTCGCGATGTCAGAAGGCAGCTTCACCGCGCGGGTGGGCATGGAGTCCCACTCGTTTTCTTCTGCCGAAGGCGCTGGCTGGCTGCTCGCGCCCGGCAAGGGTACGGCGCCTGAGTTTGCGGCACCCCCTTTGGCACTCGAACCGGGCAGAGGCACGGCGGCGCTGACCGGGGCTGTCGCCTTGAAAGGAAAGATGTTTTGGCACGTGGGGCACTTGATACGTGCGCCGCCCGGCGGAATCTTGCCGTCGTCGATGTTGAGCTGTGTCTTGCAGGAAGGGCAGGAAACCTTCATGGCGCTCCTTAAAGCCTAAATTGCTTCAATTCTTCGTTTGAGGCGCAGCGACGTTACCCCACCAGGTGACGCTGGCGAATGTTCGTGATAGCTGCCGCACTTTCGCATGGTGGCCCCCCAACTCTCCATCGTTATTCCCGTCTACAACGAGGAACGCATCGTCGCTTCGGCCGCGGCCGAGCTGATGGGCGGGCTCAATTACCGAAAGCTCGATTACGAGATTATTTTCGCCGAGAATGGCTCGAAAGACGCAACGCCCCGAATTCTTGAAGAAATGGCGGCGAGCAACCCACGGGTGCGCTGGTTTCACAGCGAAGTGCCCAATTACGGCAGCGCGCTCAAGCGCGGCATTCGCGAGGCGCGCGGCACCTTCGTGGTGTGCGACGAAATCGACTTGTGCGACCTGGTTTTTTACGACGCCGCGTTGCCGCTTTTGAAGAATGGCGAGGCCGACCTGGTGGTGGGCTCGAAGGCCGCCAAAGGCGCGAGTGATCACCGCCCCTTGGTGCGCCGTTTGGGCACCCGGGTGATGAACAGGTTGCTACGGGTCAGTCTTGGCTTCAAAGGCACTGACACCCATGGCTTGAAAGCGTTTCGCCGCGAAGCGCTGATGCCGGTAATTGACAAATGCGTAATCGATATGGACGTCTTTGCCAGCGAATTCGTGGTGCGGGCGTGGCGCGAAGGGGTGAACGTGGTGGAGATACCGATTCAGCTCCACGAAAAGCGCAACCCTTCGGTGCATTTGTTTCGCCGCGTGCCCAACGTGCTCAAGCAAGTCGGCAAGTTGGTGTACGTCATTCGGGTGCGTGGCGAGTGAAGCGCTGGTCTGCCATCTCGGTAGACTTAGATTCGCTGCCTCATTACTGCCGCATTCAGGGGCTCGACGAAAACCTGCTCGACGCGCGCGCCCGGCGGTTGGTGGGCGAAGTGGCGGTGCCGCGCTTCTTGGAGCTTTTCGAGACCTTCAGTTGCCCCGGCACTTTCTTCGCCATCGGTGAAGACTTAAGTGAGCAATCGTTGGTGAAGTCGCTCAGGCGCGCGCAAGCCCAGGGTGTCGAAATTGCCAGCCACAGCCACGCACACGATTACGCGTTGTCGCGCCGCACCGTCGACGACATTCGCTCCGACTTGCAGCAAGCCGACAAAGCCATTGCCCGCGCGGTGGGCGTGAAGCCGAAAGGGTTTCGTGCGCCGGGTTACACCTTGTCACCGGCGTTGGTCGAAGCGGTGGGCTCGCTGGGTTACGCCTATGACTCGTCGGTTTTTCCCGCGGCGCCTTATTACGCTGCCAAGGCCGCGGTGATGGGAGCACTCACGCTGTTGGGCCGCCCCTCGCGCGCGATTCTCGACCGGCCGCAAGTGCTCGCGGCCCCGCGAGAACCCTACCGTTTGGGTGCGGGGGAACCTTACGTGCCCGGCGAAGGTGCGCTGTGGGAATTGCCGATTTCGGTGACTCCCTATGCCCGTGTGCCGTTCATCGGCACCTTCGCGCTCACCATGCCGTGGGCTTGGGTGAGCCACAGCTACCGAGCGCTGGCGAAAGAAAAGCTCTTCAACTTTGAGCTGCACGCCATCGACGTGCTCGACGTGTCAGACGGCGTGCCCGAAGCGCTGGCCCGTCAGCAACGCGACCTGCACGTCAAAGCGAGCGAGAAGCTTTCACGGCTGAAGCAGTTGATTCGGTGGATGCGGCAAGACAGCGAAATGGCCACGCTTTCCAGCGTCACTGCACAGCTGACGCTCTGGTGACCCAAAGCCGCTAAACTCTGGTAGCGAAGCCCAAGCGCTCTTCAATGGACGGTTCGCA
Source organism: Myxococcaceae bacterium (assembly GCA_019694575.1). Lineage (GTDB taxonomy): Bacteria > Myxococcota > Myxococcia > Myxococcales > Myxococcaceae > JAIBBR01. The sequence continues at coordinate 1,561 of JAIBBR010000194.1, read as the reverse complement.
GCTCGGAAAATACAAAGTGCTCAAGCTGCTCGCCACGGGCGGCATGGGAGAAGTGTTTCTCGCCGAGACCGAAGACGCCCAAGGCGTCTTAAAGAAAGTCGTGGTGAAGCGCATTTTACGGCACCTGGCGCAAGATCAGGGCTTCATCGACATGTTTTTAGATGAAGCGTTGCTCGCCGCCGAGTTGAAGCACCCCCACATCGTGCAAATGCGCGGGTTGGAGCGCGAGGGCGACACCTGGTTCATCGCGATGGAGTTCGTGCACGGCAAAAGCTTGCGAGACGTGCTGCAAAAGGCCTCGCGTGTGCCTTCGCGCGTCGCCGCCCGCTTGGTGTCACAGGCCTTGTCGGGGCTTCATTACGCGCACACCCGGGTCGATGAAAAAGGCGAGTCGCTGGGCATTTTGCACCGCGATGTCACGCCTGAAAACGTGCTGGTGGGTTTCGACGGCACGGTGAAGCTGGTCGACTTCGGCATCGCCAAAGCCACTGCCACGGTCGGCATCACCGAGCCGGGCGTGCTCAAGGGCAAGTACGCGTACATGGCGCCTGAACAATTTGTGCCCAACGCCGAGCTCGACGCCCGCGCCGACGTTTATTCAATGGGCGTGGTACTGCACGAATTGCTGTTGCACGGGCTGCCGGCGTTCGCGCCCCAGACGGCCGAAGCCGCCATGGCGCCGCGGCCTCCTTTCGTCGACCGGCCGGAGCTGCCGCTTTCGTTGAATCGCATTTTGCGCCAAGCGCTCGAACCTTCGTTGGCGCTGCGCTTTCGCACCGCCGAAGACATGGCGCTGGCGCTCGAAGCGTTCGTGCAAGAAAGCGGCGAGACACTTACCCAGGGCGAAGTGGCGCTCTTCATGCGGCTCACCTTTGGCGATGAAACGGCCTCGGGTGACCCAGCCCGTGAAGACGAAGTTCTGGGCGATGGCGACAACCCGTTTTCGACGATGGAGCTGCCTGCCCACCCCCATTCTGACTACTCGTCGTCTTCTCCCGCCGAGCTGGCGCGCGCCCCCACGTTGATTGAGCCGTCATTGCAGCGACAACGACGGCAAGACTTGAGCGACGAAATGCTCGTGCCCAATGAAGTGCCGGTGTCACGGCGTTGGCCGTTGCTCACCGCCGCGGCGCTCACGGGCATGTTGCTCACGCTCGGCGTGTGGCGGTGGTGGTCGGCGCCGGCTGAAGTGAAAGGCGAATTGGCCGTGGTGCCTGACGCCGGCACAGCGCCTGCTCTGGTGGCGAAAGTGCCCGTGCGGCCCCAGGCCGTGCCCGCGCCGGTGCGGCCCAAGGCTGACGATGACAGCGACAGTGACGATGACCGCCCCAACCGGCGCCGGCCCAAGACGGGGCGGGTCGTTTTCAAGCTGCCCCCGAAAGTCGAAGTAACCCACAACGGCAAGCGCGTGGGCGTGACGCCATTGCCCGCGTTGGACCTGCCGCCGGGTTCAGCCACGTTCAATTTGAAGCAACGGGCCACGGGCGTCACCCGCAAGGTGACGGTGAAGGTGACAGCCGGTGGTGAAGTCGCGTTGAAGGCCGAGTTTCCCCGGCGCTAG
>JAIBBR010000193.1 GCA_019694575.1 Myxococcaceae bacterium | reverse complement strand
CGCCGCGGGGCTCCGATGCTCGAGAAGATTCTGCGCGAGTACGAGGAACGTAACGCCGTTCCAGACAACCCGCTGGAGTCAATCGGCCTGGAACTAGCGAATCGACTGCCGGTGAAGCCCGAGGTGCAGTACCAAATCTGCGACGACCGTGGCCACATGGCACGGGTAGATCTCGCTTGGCCCAAGGCGCGGCTGTGCGTCGAATTCGACGGGTGGACAGATTCCCAGAGCGAGCGTGGGTCAAGCCGTCAGGCATCCATGACCTCTCAGGCGACACGTCATTCTGCAATCAAATTCGCAGCACCGACAGCTCGCACGTCAGCCAATCGCGCGCTGATGCGCCGGCCGTTTTCGGGGCCATCGCTTCGGCCGTGGCCTGCGCCCGCGCAGCCGGAGACGTCGTCAACATCAGCGGCATCGACGGCCTCTACAGCGCCTCTGACGATCGTCACACCATCAAGACCGACAACTTCACCATCACGCCGTCTTTCGCCCTGCACAGTGGAACAGACGGCAATCCGACGATCATTCAGGAAGTCCCCGGCGACCCGTACCCCGACTGGCGTGTGCCGAAGTACGACCAACTAGCGGCCGAATCTCTTCCTCAACGCCTGACGAAACTCGCCGAAGGCTTTGCACTTCGGGAACAGACAACGCACATCAACGCCACCGTCCAGCGAGCGAAGCTTCGGATCGTCAGGGCACATATCGACTGAGTCGTGGCCCGCGACACCAGTGAAGTGAGCGTCGACCAGCAGCACCAGGGCCACTTCGTCGCAGCAAAGTTGCTCAGTGGCCGCGATGGCGGGTGCAAGACAGGTTTTCTCGTCGGCTCCCGCCTTCACAAGTTTCTCAGCCTCTTGATAGGCCGCGCACAACTGGGCCACCTCTTTCTCAACATCGCAGCCGCCTTGCGCCAGGCACCGCGGCGAATTGGCCAGCTTGGTTCTGCCCGCGTCTCGAGAGGCTTCGCCGCCGTCGGCTGCCGTTTGCTTGAAGACAAACGGGTACTTCACGATGACCACCCCACCCCCTTTGGGCTTGGGAAATTCCCAAGTCGATGCCACGGAAACCATGCATTGCTCGGTTGGTGGGTCGGCGAGCGTTGAGGTGTTCACAACTGCCTTCGAGACACGCCCCGAAGCCGAAATGACAAGCTTGAGCTCGACTTTTCCCTCGCCCAGTTTTGACTGCTGAAGGAGGGAAGTTTCGTAGCACTGCCGAATGGAGGGCACTCCGGCCTTGATCACGCTTCTTATTGCGCCCTTGTCCAACCCGCCCTCGACCACCACCTCTGAACCTCCGTCGCTCGACTTCTCGGCCGCGGCAGCTCCCAGCACAAACGAAGCCATGACAACGATGAGGAGGAGTCTTCCGTGTGCAGGCTGGGGAATCATTTAGGACGGCTTGAATAGCAAACCTTTACCGCTCCGACCAAGCTCCACACCACCCGACTTCACCCGGTACCAGCGCGTGTCAGGCCCCGCGGCCGTACGCACCAGCGCCGCCGCGACCAAGCAGCTGTTCTATGAGCTGGCTCGCCACGAAGAACGTGAGGCCGCGGTCGCTTACGCCACGCACTTGCGGCAGCGGCTGGGGCAGGCCCGGGCCAAAGGTGACGACTGGGCGGTGAAGAGCTGGGCCGAGAAGCTGCGCCAGGGCCGGCTCGGTTATGACGCTGGCCTGGGGGGCCGCATGTTCCCCGTGTCGCATGTTTGAGGAGGTCGAGGCATGCGCTACTCATCGGCGCTCGCAGTGCTGCCTCGCAAAGCTGGGAATCGTGCTGACCGCCTCGCCTCTGCCCCTGGCCGCCGCACCTCCCAATTGCACTTCGCCTTCGACTGACAGCACACGCCCGTTTCACGACTTCGTCATTCCCTCTACCCGTGCTCCTAAGCCCCCAATTTCCTCGAAAAACCGCCACGCCCATTCCCGTCGTCAGGCCCCAAATTTTCGGCCTGCATTCAACCGCCGCTCCGTTCTACTCTCCAAAACCCTCTTTGATTTTCTTGTTCTTCCGAACGCAAACCTCAGTCGAGAATCTCGTGAATTGTGTCTGCCATGGATAGAGCCCATGCGTCGTCGAATCTCAAACGAACGGTGCCCGCGTAGCAAATGATCGCTTCAAACTTCTTGCCGTAATACGATTTGAAAATTGAGAAGTGTCTGCCGTCGGCTTCTTGCACGCTGTTGCTGGCCTTCAGCTCCACTGCGAAAACGCGGTCGTTCGCTTCGACGATGAAGTCGACTTCGGCTCCAGCCGCGGTTCGAAAGGTGCTGACGCGAATGTCTACGTCTGACGCCGCGGCTGAATCGCAAAGTTGTTGTAGAAAGAAGTGCTCGAACAATAGCCCGCGACGGTCAGATGAAACGTCGAATCCGCCCAGCAGGCCATTCAAGACGCCCAAATCGAAGCAATAGAAATGAGGGTGTTGAACCAACCTTCGCGTCAGGCTCTTGGCAAAGGCTTCGACGCGTCTCGCCAACAAAGTATCTTCTAGAATCTCAGCCCACCGCATGACGCTCAATCGTGGAACTCCGATGACCCTCGAAAGCTTGCTGGCGTCGAAGCCGCGGCCGCTCCACTCGGCGCTGGCACGAATAAACCGAGCAAACCCATCAAGATTCCGCGTTAGAGCCTCGGCCTGAATTTCTTCTTTGAGGTAAGAGCTCGCATAACTCCGCAAAGTTTTCTTTTTTTCGCGCGTGTTTGGCTCGCTGACCACACCGGGCAGACCCCCAAAAGCGAGCCACTCCTCGAGTGGATGCTCAGGCGCCTCATGCAATGTTAGCGCTCCAAGGTGGTAGGTATGAATTCGCCCGGGGAGTAGATTGGCTTTACCCCGTCTGAGTTTTCGAGCGGACGAACCGGTGAGAAGAAACCGCCATCGCTTGGGGTTTTCGTCGATGAGGGCCTGCACTGTATTGAGTAATCGTGGGAGCCGCTGGACTTCGTCTATGCATACACTGGTACGCGCTTGCGACGAACGGGCGGCAAGACGCGCTCGGAGGTGTCCTGGATCTGCCGCGAGCCGAAAAAAATCTTCCTCGTCCGCCAAGTTGATAGCGATGTCGGGCTTTAGGGTCCCGACCAAAGTCGACTTCCCAACCTGACGAGGTCCGAGCAGCAGTACGCTGTGGGCTGAATTCTCAAGAATTTTGGACAATGAACGCTGGAACATACGTGAACATTTTATACGGCATTTTGTTCACGACCTAACCGATTGACGTTCGGGGTCCTCTCCATAACGGCTCGAGGAGAGTGTCAGTAAAACGCTTCATGGAAAAAGCTTACCCGTGTCCCACACGGGGCTGCCGGCCACCCACTGCACTTCTTGCCAGCTGAACGACTCGCGCATCGAGCGCACGCGCGTTTGCCCCACCACGAAGCCTTTCAACCCCACGCTGACCGGCATGGTCTCGTTCTTCACCGGCCCCGGCCGAAAGACGAGCGGCGTGCGTATGGGCAAGTGCGTTGGGGCACCCTGCACCAGCGGCACTTCGACCCTCCACACGCCAGCCGCGAAGTAGCGCCCGTCGAGCCACAATTCCCACTGCACTTCAGTGGCGATGAACAAGTCTGATTCAGGCGTGACGGTGGCGACGAATGAAAGGTCGGCCTTGCCGCTTTCGCCAAACGTCAGCACCACGTCACTCACCTGCACCGGCTGCAAAGGCGCGGCACTGGCGCGGCCAAAGGTGGCAAGACACCCCGTGGTGGCTAACACCGAAAGCATCGCCAGCCATCGCGCGCGCTTCATCATCACCCCTCGAGCATCGACTTCAGCGCCTCGGCCGACGAAGGCCACTGACAACGGGTGACGAGCGCATCGAGCGCTAAGCCAAACTCAGTGGCGGTTTGAAAACGCGCCGCCGGGTCAGCCCGCACCGCTTTGCGCACCACTTGCGCGGCGAAGGCAGGCAACGAAGGCATTCGTTTTTCCAAGTTGGGCACGCGCGCGTCACGCACCTTGTGCATCACTTCGACTTCAGTGCCTTGCGAGAAGAGCGGTGCGTTGGCAAGCAGCTCCCACAGAATCAAACCGGCCGAATAGAGGTCAGCGCGGGCGTCAATTTTTCGCCCCAGCACCGCTTCGGGAGCCATGTAGCCCACGGTTCCCTTCAATGCGCCCGAGTGGGGGTGGTGCGGAATGAGCGGCTCAGCCACGCCAAAATCAGTGAGCTTCACCTCGCCCGTCACCGAGAGCAGAATATTCGACGGGTTGACGTCGCGGTGCACCAACGCCCCTTCGCCTCCGCCCGTCTCGTCGTGGTGCAGGTACGCCAGCGCCTTGAGCAAACAGCGCACAATGTAAACGGCGGCTGAAGGGTCCATCGCGGCGCCCGAAGTGGCGAACGCTTTCTGCATGTATTCGAGCGTGCGGCCCTTCACGAGCTCTTGCACCAACACGTAGTCTTGCCCGGTCTTGAAGCAGCGGTAACTGCGCACCACGTGCGGGTGATGCAGCGGCACCGCGCGCTTCGCTTCGTCGAGAAATTGCTTCACCCATTCAGGGTCAGCCCGGTGCGCGGGCAGCAGCCGCTTGAGCACCACTTCGCCCGGTTCGCCCTCATGCGTGGGCCCCTTGGCAGCGGGGCGCGCTTGAAAGACTTCGCCCATGCCGCCCACGGCCAAACGCCCGATGATGTCGTAACCACCCAGCTGTTTTTCCACGTAAGGCCCGTGAAGTTACCAAATACGGCGTGAATTCCATCGAGGGAACAGCGGCTCTTTAGAGGTACAGCGACTCGTACTGCGCGGCAGCCGGGCCCCACGAATGGTCGACCGACATCGCCCGCTCACGCGCTGCTCCCCACTTTTCTAAAGCCGCGAAGAGCGCCAACGCCCGCTCTAACGCCGCCCCAAACGCCTCGGCCGTGTAAGGCGTAAATTTGAGCCCCGTACCGTCAGGCCGCGACAGGTCGATGACCGAATCATCGAGCCCTCCGGTGGCATGCACCACGGGCACCGCACCGTAACGCATGGCGTACATTTGATTGAGCCCACACGGCTCGAACTTCGAAGGCATCAACAAAAAGTCACTGGCCGCGAATATTAAATGGGCGAGCGCCTCGTCGAAGCCCAACCGCACTCCCAGTTGTTTCGGGTGCCACTGCGCCAATTCGCCAAGCTGCGCTTCGTACTTCGCTTCACCCGTGCCCAGCACCACCACGTCAGCGCCCTTCTCGAGCAGCATGGGCAGCGTTTTCAAAAGCAACTCCACGCCCTTCTGGTCAACCAGCCGGCCGATGAAGGCAAAGAGCGGTGCGGGTGTCGCTTTGCCGCTCAAAGGCAACCCCATGCGCTTGCGCAATTCACGCTGGCAAAACGCTTTGCCTTTCAAGTCGTCGCGGCGAAAACGCGCGGGCAACAAGGCGTCGGTCGCGGGGTCCCACACGTCGGTGTCGATGCCGTTCAGCACGCCGTGCAATGAAGCCGCGCGCGCCCTGAGCACACCGTCGAGTTGCTCACCGAAAGCAGGGGTCTGAATGTCTCGCGCATAGGTGGGCGACACGGTGGTGAGGGTGTCGGCAAAAGTGAGCCCCGCCTTCATGAAAGAAAGTTGCCCGTGAAATTCGACTCCGGCCGGCGTGAAGAGCGCCTCAGGCACGCCCAAATCGAAGAGCGCGCCTTTTTGAAAATTGCCTTGGTAGGCAAGGTTGTGCACCGTCATCACCACTTTGGCGCGGCGCAACGACGACTGGGCAAAACCCCGCTTCAACGCCAGCGCGGCCAACCCGGTGTGCCAGTCATTCAAGTGCACCACGTCGGCGCGAAAGCCCACGCCTTGCGCGAACGTCAGCGCAGCGGCGCCAAAGAAACCGAAGCGGCGCGCGTTGTCAGGGTACGCCACGCCGTTTTCTTCGTAGAGCCCTTGACGCTCGAAAAAAGCAGGAGCGTCGACGAAAACCGTCGTCACTCCGTGGGGTGAAACGTCACACCAAAAACGGGTTTCCACCGCACCGAAAGGGAAACGCAGCGTGTGGGGGTGCTCGAGCTGCCGCAGGCCGTCGCGAAACACGCTTTTATACAGCGGAGTGACGACACACACCTCGTGCCCTCTTCGCGCCAACGCCTTGGGCAGAGCCCCTGCCACGTCACCCAAGCCGCCAGTCTTTGAATAGGGCGCCACTTCTGACGCCACGAAAAGAACTCGCACGCTTTGTGCTTTAAGACAGCTGCTTAAGATAAACGAGCGTCAATGATGGCCCCCCAAAAAGAACCCTTTGAGCGCTTCGAAGCGTTGTACGCGCTGGCCCAAAGCGCCCAACCCAAAGACCCCAACGCGGTGTCGCTCGCCACGGTCGACGGCGCAGGGCGGCCCTCGGTGCGCATCGTGCTGATGAAGAGCGTCGACGAGCACGGCTTCGTTGTCTTCACCAATTACCACAGCCGAAAAGGGCAAGAGCTGCTTGGGCAGAAAGTGGCGGCGCTCTGTTTCTATTGGCCCTCGCTCGACAGCCAAGTGCGCGTCGAAGGCACAGTGTCAGTCATTTCTGACGAAGAATCTGACGCTTATTTCGCCACCCGCCCGCGCGTGTCACAGCTGGGCGCTTGGGCGTCGAACCAGAGCCAGGTGCTCGATGCCCGCGAGACACTGGAAACGCGGCTGCAACATTTCGACAAGCAATACGCGGGGCAGAACGTGCCACGGCCTGCGCACTGGGGTGGCTTTCGCATCGCCCCTTCGCGCATCGAGTTTTGGAAAGCGGGCGACAACCGGCTGCACCACCGCACCGTGTACACGCACCAAGGCGACGGCTGGAAAACGGAGCTGCTCTTTCCTTGAGCGACGACTCGGTAGTGCGCGCGACATGGCGGGCGCTGCTGGTTCCCCGCCGGTTGATACCCATTTTGTCGATGTGCGCGGCGTTGGTTGCGGCGCAGCGAGGGTTCGGCGCTGACGCGGCGGGGGTGGCGTTGGCGGTGTTGATGTGCGTCGTCTTCGTCACGCTCGCCCCGGTGGCGTACCGGGTGCTTTTCCCCGAAGGGCTCGACTTCAGCCACGGCGCGGTGCGGGTGGTGCTCTACGGCGCCATTGGCATTGGGGCGGTGCTCACCGTGGGCGTGGCCGTGCCTCGCATTTTCGACCTCGCACCGTCATTTCTCACCGCGCGCGCGGCGCTGCTGGTCAGCGTGGCCATGTTCTTGGTGGGCGGCTGGGGTTTGGGGCGAGACATCGGCCTGGAGCAACGGGTAGAGCGCCTGCGCGCCCAAGCTGAACACGCGCAACTGTTGGCACTGCGTGCGCACCTAAACAGCTTCTCGGTGATTGTGGATCATTGAAAGCGGGCGACATGATTGGCGATGAGGCGAGGGGAGCGCTGAAAACGAGTAAAGGTGGCGCGCAGCGCGGAGTCGCGTTCGTCGGTCGTTC
>JAIBBR010000192.1 GCA_019694575.1 Myxococcaceae bacterium | reverse complement strand
TACAGAACGACCGACGAACGCGACTCCGCGCTGCGCGCCACCTTTACTCGTTTTCAGCGCTCCCCTCGCCTCATCGCCAATCATGTCGCCCGCTTTCAATGATCCACAATCACCGAGAAGCTGTTTACTTCGAAACCCGAGGTGTGCTTGAACGCGAACTTGTGACGGTTCTGGGGTGACTTGAACAATTCGCTCAAGTTCCCAGCCACCGCGGCCAAGTCGACACCCACTTCGGCCATCTCACGGCCCACTGCGTTCAACACCGTGTGGTAGTAGCGGCCCACCGGCGGCGGGGTGTTGATGGTCTGCAAGAACTTCGACAGCTGAAAGGCATGGGTGCCCGGCTTGATGGGAATCGCGAACTCACCCCGGTTGCGCAAATAGAAACCCGCGGGAGGTCGGGTGCCGCCGTATTTGATTTGCAGCTCTGATTTGCGAGCGTCAGCACGCACGCGAAACGTGTGGCCGCCTTGGGTCATGGTCAACTTGCCGTCGTCGTACGCTGTGTCGACATAACCATCGAGTAGCGGCAGCTTGGTTTCGGGGTCGACGCGGAAACCCGCGAAGTCGCCGGTGCCCGCGACGCCTTGGCCGGCGTTCGCCGCATCGTCTTTGAGGTAGAAGCGGTCGGTCTTGGGGTTCTTGTGGCCGGCCACGATGCTCCAGCCCGGGCCCGCCAACGCTTCAAACGCTGTTGTCACCCGCGGCCGAGAGCGCGGCCACCCGGTAGAGCTCGGTGGCCACCTTCGCCCAGAGCTGCTTGTCACCCACCACCACCTTGTCGCCGACTTTGGTGCGGCCGGTGCCGAGGGCAATTTTGGCTTCGCCTTCCATGCGCGAAGAAATTTCGCCGTGAATGTCGAGCACGCTGGTGAGCGCATAGTCGTTGTGCATCGTCGACGGCACTTTGAAGGCGATATCGAGCGGAATGTCTTCGGCCCGGCCGGCCACGCCCTTGGCTGTCACGCGCTGAACGCCCGCGGCCCCTGCGGCTTGGCCCAGCGGCAAGGGAGGAATGAACGTGCCTTCTCCCGGGCCGCCGGCGCGGTGGTCGGTCACAGTCCACTGCGCGGCGACGGTGAGCGGGGTAACACCCGGAACCACTTCGAGGTGAGCGTTGCCCGTGGCTTTTTTCAAGTAGGCATTCAGGTCGGCGTACGAGACGTCGAAGACCTTGGTGGCTTTGGTGGCTCCCAACGCCGTCGAGTGCTGCAAAAAATCGAGCAAAATGGGCGAGAAAATTTTGTTCTTCGGGTCGAATACCTCGGCCCACAGCATGAGTGAAACAGGGTCAGAGCTCTGGTGCGTGCGCAGGTCGAGCTTCAACCGAAAACCGTCAGGCGTGGCGAAGGTGGTGATGGCGTCGAAGCCTCCCGCGGTTTGCGAGGTGTTTTGGTACTTGCTAACGCGGGTGAGCAGTTGGTTGACGCCGTTGGCGTTGGTCACTTTTTTGCCGTCAAAACCGGCCACCTTCGCTTTGATAGCAACGCCGTCGAGCTCAGCGCCAGGCCGCTTCGTGGCAGCGGCTTCGTTCACCGTCCACACTTGAGCCGGGGCCGCGGTGGGATGACCCGAGGTGACATGCGGCGCTGGGTGCGCCGCCTTGGGGGGAACCAGGTGCGCAGTACCAGGAACTTTGGGAATCAGCGGCATCGAAGCGGCCCTTTCGAACAGCAGCACGGCAAGTGGTGAGGGTGCAGAAACTGTTGAAAGCTTAAAGCAGAACGGTTGATCAGCAGCCTCGGCGGAGCGGTCAGTCTCTCAAACCGAGATTTTCAGCCGTGAGCAAATAACTGAAGCCACGGAGCCACAACCCGAGCACCTTTTACAGACCTGCCTCGATAACTTGGTTTTACGGAGATTTATGGCCCTCGTTCGTCCCCCCGGCAGTCATTCACCTGGTCACATTCAACCCGTGAAGCCCACAGGCCATGCGACGAACACCGCAGCTGCTCAAGCGCTGCACAGAGGTGTTTGGGTCAAAGCAACGCCTGAGCCGAAGACGGTGCCCGTCGACAACGTGGCCGAGCTCACCACTGTCAAGCCGACCGACTTTGTCGAAGCGCAGCGGGTGCTGCTCGACTATTCCGGGTCGACAGGGCGGCCGCAGTCTGCTGGCGTGAAGGACGCGCAGACCGGCGCCTGGAGCCGCGGCCTCTTGCAGGCCAAGCAAGAGCACTTCAACCAGGGCTCGCTCTTCACCATTTATTCGGGCCACGCCGGCCCCACCGACGGTTTTGCCAGTCTGAAATTTCGGATGCGGGTGGCAACCCCTCAGGGGCAAGCGCCGCAAGTGTTCGACTTGCACGACTTTCACACCATGGGCGTCAAGCTTGCCAGCCAGCAAGGCACGGGCGCGCACCAACACGAGAGCGTGCTTAAGTTTTATGTGCCCGATGCTCAGCTGCAGGCCTCAATGCAGAAGGCGATGCCCAACACGAAGATTGACGACTTGATTCAGAATGCCGAATTTGCGGTGGCCGGGGTGTGGGACAACGGCAATCAAACCGGCCGGTGGAACCACACCTGGGGTGACTTCGACCGCGACGGCATCATTCCGTTCAGTTTTAGCAACAAGCCGGTCATCAAGAACGACATGCGGGTAGTGGTTGGTCTGCCCCCCAACCAGACCAAGGTCGAGCTCGACATCTCGGTGCCCATCAGCGCCGCGATGAAAAAGAAGTACCCCATCTTCGACACGCCGAAAGCCGTGTTCGGCAGCCACATGGAAGCCGAAGGCAAAGTGCGCGTTCCACTGTCGCGTTTTAAAGAGATTTATGACCGCATGCAGGCGTTGGCCGCGCAGACCGATGGCGCCAACTCGCCCGACATGCAGGCCATTTTCGGCAACGAAGCCGGCGATTGGACCGTCGAGCGGGTGAAAAAATACGACCCCAAGGGCGTGGCGATGGTTGCCGACAAGCATGGCTTCTTGCCGGTCAACGAATTCAATGACATCTCGCTCGACAACGCCGCGCGCGACGGGGCCAAACATTTCATCGTGCTGCGCATTCGCCGGGTCGCTGGCGAGAAGAACAACTTTACGCAAATCAACTCGAAGCCCGGGCCAGGTGTGCGCAACCCCATCAACAACGTCGCTCGGCGCGTCGAGCAAGAGCTGATTGTCACCGCCGATGTGATGCGCAACCCCGACTTGCTGTTGCCTTTTCTCAACGACAAGACCGAGCCGCTCAACCCGCAGAACATGAGCAGCGCTTACGTGCAAAATCACACGGGAGCGCCTTTTCCCGCCAGCGTGCTGGGCCGCGAAGATCTGCGCGTCACCCAATTTTCAGGCATTGGGTCTAACCGGCGCTTCAAGTTCGAGTTGGCCAACCAAAAAACCTTGGTGGGCTTCGAAAACTCGGTCGACCTGTGCGCCACCATGCCCACCGACGGCCGCGGCATGCCGATTCGGGTCGACGCCAACGGCAAGCCTGACGCGAATGGCGAGTACATCGCGCTGTCGACGTACGGCCAATCAGAGCCCGAAGCGAACCATATGGCCGGGGCGGTGGGTGGCGCTTCAGCTCAACCTCCGGCGGCGGCTCCCAACCCGGCGCCTCAGGCAGTGGCGTCAGGCCCCGTGGCTGCGGCGGCCGGTCAAGCCGCGCCTGCCGCTGCGGCTGTCTCGGCGCCAGTGACTTACATTCACGGTCTGCAAGACTTGCACGGCCCCCTCTTTCAGACTGACCCCGGCTACGTACAGTTCGACAAGGTGATGCCGGCGTTTCAACAGTGGCTCTTTCAGGGAAAAATCGGTGCCCGCAACGGAGCTCACCCCACCGACCAGAAGAACGCGATGGGTCAACGCTTTGCCGGCATGCTGCCGATGAGCAATTTCGAACAGGGGCTCTATGCGCAAGAGCTCGAGGCCAGCCGTCAGTTTCGCATCAATGCGTCGAAGGTGCTGATGCCGTTCGTCAAAGCCGCCGAAGCCGACATTGCGGCCGCCGCGGCGAAGTTTGGCACCACTGCGCCCGAATACCTCGAGGCCTTGGCGGTAGCGCGCGAAAAAGTGTGGGCTGAGTTCGGCAAATTGAACCCGCTCGACTTCGTCGATTTGACCACGTTGCCGCCTCCGTAACGCGCGTCAAATCTTTTCGCCACGCATCGCCGCGAAGAAGCGCTTGGCTTTGCCCGGCCCGTGGCGGGTCTTCACTTGTGCGCGCTCGAAGAGTGCGGTGAGGGCGTGGCCTAACGCTTCGGCGTCGACAGTGGGAGGCACTTCTACCTCGACCTCGTAATGCACCACCTCACCGGGAAAAGTGGTGCGGTCGAGCTCGAGCGTCACATCAGTCTCTTGGCCTGCGACTTCGAGTGGCACGGTGAGCCGCAAGCGCTCGTTGGAAAAGCTGCCCGCGTGAACCAGGTGAAAGCCGTTCACCAGGCGCTGTATTTTTTGAACCAGTGGTCGCTCGTCTTCACCGAGCGGTGCTTGGGCAAGCACTGCCAGCACAGATTGTTGCCCCTCGCGTATGGCAGCGGCCTGCGCCGAGGTGATTTCGCGTTCGGTCTCGGCTTTTTCGGTGAGCGTGCCTTGCTGCTTGGTCGACGGGCCCTTGGCGGTGAGAAAAAAAGTGCTGTTCTCTTGTCGCAGCCGCAGCACGTACTTGTTTTGGTCGAGTAAGCGCTCTGGGGTGTCGAAGAAGTGGTTTTCTTGGTGCACCGCGCTGCCGCCAGTGGCTCCCGACGCCTTCGCCACTGCGTCTAAGTCGCCCTGGCTGTCTACGCGAAATTTGAACTCGGTCTCTTTTCCTTTGCCGGTCATGGGCCCCTCTGCTGGAAGATGGTGTTTGTTCGACGAAGCAGTGTCAGCAACAAAGCCGTTGGTGCGGCTTTCTTCTAGAATTTCGTGAAGAGGGTTAAAAGCCCGCCGGTTCGTTTATGTCCAAAGCCAAAAAGACGCCTCTCAAAGCCGACATTTCAGAAGCGGCCTCGCTCTTTAGTGACGACCGTTCGCGCGGCAGTAACGCAGCGCAAGAGCTTTCATGGGCGTCGTTCGACACCTCGATTCAGTCGATGGCCACGGCGCTGAAGAAGAAGCTCAAGCCCGACGTGGTGGTGGGAGTGGTGCACGGCGGCGTTTTCGTCGGTAGCGCGTTGGCCGCGGCCCTCAATTGCCCTTTTTTCTCGGTGCGCATCGCCGCCCGCAGCCGTGACGCAGGGTTTTCGACGCCGCGCGCGCTTTCGCAAATGCCGTCGCTCAAGGGCCGGGTGGCGTTGGTGGCTGACGACATCGCTTCGTCGGGTGACATGCTGCGTTTAGGTGCCGCTCTGGCCAAAAAGGCAGGCGCCAAGAAGGTGGCGACAGCCGCGTTGGTGCAGCGCAGTGCCGGCTACGCGCCCGACTTCGTGGGCCAGATTTCTGACCGGTTTTTCGTCTTTCCGTGGGACTACGCGGCGGTAGCACTCGACGCCCGGTTCGAAGTGCAAAAGCCGGGCGGCGTGGCCAAGCGGGCGACAAAAAACAAGAAGCGTAAGAAAATGTGAGCGCGATGTCCGAGAACAAGCCAGCCAGCCCCGAAAACAAGCCTGCCAAGGCCCGCATTTTGGTCGTTGATGACCAGCGCAACATGCGCGCCACCACGGCGTTGCTGCTCCGTTCTGCTGGCTATGAAACGGTAGAAGCAGCCAGTGGCGAAGAAGCGCTCACCAAAATTGCCGAGCGCGCGGTCGACGTGCTGCTCACCGACTTGAAGATGGAGCCGATGGACGGCCTGTCGCTGCTCAAAAAAGCGCTCGAGGCGTCGCCCCAGACGCAGGTGTTGGTGATGACGGCGTACGGTTCAATCGAGACCGCGGTCGAAGCGATGCGCTTGGGCGCTTATGACTACCTCACCAAGCCCTTCAAAGAAGAAGAGCTGCTCATTCGGGTGCAGAAGTCGCTCGAGCGCGCGCGCCTGGTGTCGACGGTGCAGGCCCTGGCCGGTGAATTCAGTGAGCGGCACGGCTTGTCGGCGTTGGTAGGCCGTTCAGCCAAAATGCAGGAGCTGACGGCCCGCATCGTGAAAGTGGCTTCGTCTGATGCCACGGTGCTCATCGAGGGTGAGAGTGGCACGGGTAAAGAGTTGGTGGCGAGGGCGCTCCACACGCTGAGCCGTCGCAATGTGCGGCCGTTTGTGCCGGTGAATTGCGCGGCGATTACCGAGAGTCTGCTCGAGAGCGAGCTGTTCGGCCACGCGCGGGGTGCCTTCACTGGCGCGGTGCGCACCCGCCGCGGGCTTTTCGAAGAGGCCGACGGCGGCACGCTGTTCATCGATGAGGTGACCGAGACCACGCCGGCCTTTCAGACCAAGCTGTTGCGCGTGTTGCAAGACGGAGAAGTGCGGCGGGTGGGTGAATCGACGGCGCTCAAGGTCGACGTGCGCACGGTGGCGGCCACCAACCGCAACATCGAAGCAGAAGTGAACGAGAAGCGGTTTCGCCAAGACCTTTTTTACCGCCTCAACGTGGTGCCTCTGGCGGTGCCGCCGTTGCGCGCCCGGTTAGAAGACGTGCCGTTGTTGGCTGAACACTTTTTGGTGCGTGCCAACCAGCGCAACCTGCGTGCCCGGCGGCTGACCGACGAAGCGGTGGAGCATTTGATGGGGTACGACTTTCCCGGCAATGTGCGCGAGCTCGAAAACTTGGTTGAGCAGGCGGCGGCGTTGGCCGAGACAGATGACTTGACCGCGGCTGATTTTCCTTTGCGGCGTTCGTCGTCTCCTGAGGTGAGGCCGGTGAGCGGCGAAGTGAGATCGTTGGCTGACTTGGTGGCCGATGCTGAACGGTCGGCCATTATGGCGGCGCTCGACAAATCACCGCATGATTTGAGTACAGTTGCCCACAATCTGAACGTTTCGCCCACCACCTTGTGGCGCAAAATGAAGCGATTGGGTTTGAAGAGCCCCTGATATTTCAAAGATGAAATGGCTTTTCAGATTCGAAAGCCAAAACAGGACGCAAAAGTCACGTTTTCTGGGCTTTTCAGGGGGTTAAAAAATACCCAGATGCAGGCATGCAGCGTGCATTGTTTCGGCAATGCGACGCACGGCTTAGGTGGAAAGCGGTTTCCCCCCACTGCTTTCGGCTTTCACGTTCGTCAGGTGGTTCGAGAAGACCCGCGGCCTGGCTTTCCTTACCGGAAGCCAGGCCGCCTTCTTGTGGGCTCATCGACAAGACTGCTTTGGGGCGTCTCATTCAATGGTGAAATGGGTTTTGCGCTGTGCGGGTACTGTCACTCGTTTCTTACCGTGTCGTGAGCCAGGCGTTTAGCCCAACTTCCGCAACATATGGTCATTTGAGGGTGGTTTCGGAGTGAGCGCTGATCGGGTGTATGCGCCACAGGGTTGATTGTAGAGCGGCGGTTGCTCACGCGCTGATCCACGGCGGCCGAAA
>JAIBBR010000191.1 GCA_019694575.1 Myxococcaceae bacterium | reverse complement strand
GCGCGTCACGCCGCGGCGAGAAGCGCACGTGAATGGTGGCGTTGGGCGCCAGCGGCTTGGTGGTGCGAATGAAAATGCCGCTCGGAGACAAGTCGGTGGCGTAATCGACTTCGTGGTGGGCGTCTGTATCGGCATGGTGCTGCACCAAAATACGCACGGGGGTGCGCGGGTGACCACGGCGCTCGAGTGACATGGGGCGAAACCATGCCGCAGGCTCACCTTGGGTGCAAGCCAGCCTCTTGAGACCGTCACTGCAGCAGCGCGAATTGTCGTTAACGACGCGGCACCTTTGTGAAACGGTGCACATCAGGTGTGCATGGCTTCACTAACCTCCGCTGCTCACCTGAGTTGAGCCGCGTATTCCGCCTGACTACTGGCAGCTGAGCGTGCTCGCCACGCACTGGCTGCTGACACAGACTTCGTGGCTAAAACGGCCGTCACCGCACACGAATTCTTTGCAGTCACTGTCTTTGGAGCATTCAGCCGGGGGGCAGCCCGTTGTCGGAGCCATGCATTGGCCACTCACGCACGTTTCATGGCGAAAACTGTCATCGCCGCACACGAATTCTTTGCAGTCACTGTCTTTGGAGCATTCAGCCGGGGGACAGCCCGTTGTCGAAGCCGTGCATTGGCCGCTCACGCACGTTTCATGGCGAAAACTGCCATCGCCGCACGCGAATTCTTTGCAGTCGGCATCTTTGACACAGGCCGAAGTCGACGCACCGCCATCAGGCAAAGAATCTTCATTGTTGTTCGTTTGCCCCGCCGTCAGCGGCCCGCACGCGGCCAAGCCCGCCAAAATCGCAATGCCGCAACACCACGTCACCTGCTCATTCGCGCTGCGCTCCATGATTCTTTCCTCTTCCAAAGGGGTTGAAACCGTCGCGAGGCGTTCAGCACTTCACGTGCCAGGCAACTGGCGGCCAGAACACTTGAAATCACTCACCATTTGAAGAGGCCTCGTCTGTAAACCGCGAAAATCCGAGAGGGGTGGCGACGAATATTCGAAGCGCTGAGGCAGGCCGTCGCGTAAGAGAGCCCGCGTGACGCCTTCCATCGCGCTCGACGGCACGCTCTATGACGCTCCCACCACGGGCATCGGTCTTTACACGCGTGAATTGGCGAAGGGGTTGGTGGGCATCGGCACAAACTGCCAACTCTGGGGCGCGGCGCGCACCGGGCAACACCTGCGCCAAGCCCATTCACGCTCGCTCTGGTACGTCGACACCTTGCCGCGCCTGCTCGAAGCAGACCGGCCCGAAGTGTTTCACGCGGTGAGCAACTTCACCCTGCCGCTGCGGCGCGTGCCGGGCGTGGCGTACGTGCTGACCGTGCACGACGTCATTCCCTGGCTTTTTCCCGACACGGTTTCTTCGGCGTTTCGGTGGCAGTTTCGGCTGTGGTTGGCGCGCAGCTTGGCGCTGGCCGACAGAGTCATTTGCGTGAGCGACGTGACGCGAGAAGATTTGCTGCGTCATTTCGAAGCCGATGCGCGCAAAGTTCGTGTCGTACATCACGGGGCCAACCACGTGGAGCAGGTGCCCGCTCCCGACGAGACGAGCTTGAAATACCTCGACGCACTCGGCCTGCCCGAGAATTTCGTGCTCTACGCCGGTGCATTGGAAACGCGAAAAAACGTCGCGCTGGTGCTCGAAGCCGCGCACTTGCTGCACCAGGCGGGCAAGCCGACGACGGTGGTGCTCGCAGGCCAGCGCTGGTTCGGTTCGGGCGCGGTGGAAAAAAAAGTGGCCCGGCTGCGCGCGCAAGGTCTCGACATTCGCACCTTGGGCTACTTGGAAGCACCGCTGTTCTACACGTTGATGAAGCGCGCCGGAGCGGTGGTGTTTCCCTCGCGGTACGAGGGTTTTGGGTTGCCGCCATTAGAGGCGATGCGGCTGGGCGTGCCAACAATTGTCTCGACGTGCGGAGCGTTGCCTGAAGTGTGCGGCGAAGGCGCCGAATACGTGCACCCCGATGACGCACGGGGCTTGGCGTCGACGCTGTCGCGGTTGACGGGTGACGTGGCGGTGCGGGCGACGGCCATTGCGGCGGCCAAAGCGCGGGCCGCGGGGTTTGAGTGGAAAAAGGCCGCCACGCAGACGCTCGAGGTGTACCGCGAAGCAATCAGCGAAGCGTCAGCGCGGTAACGCGCCCGTCTTGCGCCACCGCGGTGAGTTTTTCGGCCGAGAAGAGCAACGCGATGATGCGCGCTCCGCCGAGACGGGCTTCGGCGTGCAGGCGTTGTTGCTCGAGGTCCCACAGGTAGACGTTGCCCGCGCGGGTGCCCCACGCCGCCCAACGCGATGAAGTCGCGGCGGCGGTGACGGCCGCCGGCACTGTCATCAGCAGGCGGCTTTCATTTTTGTTCCAGCTGCGCACGTGTCCGTCGAGGCTGGCGGTGAGCAGCGCTCCGTTGGGCAACCAGCGAATGACTTGCACGTCGGCTGCATGTTCTTCGAGCACACGGTGTGATTCGCCCGTTTGCGCATCGAGCACGGCCACCCGCTTTCCACGCGCCACCGCCAGCTCGCGCCCGCTCGGCGAAAACGCGAGCCCACGCACCCGTTCTTCGCGCGTGCGCAAAATTTCTTTTTTAAATAGAGCGCTCCACAACACCAGCGTGCCGTCACTGAGCGACCAAGCGGCGAGCGTAAAGTCAGCGCTCACCGCCAACGTCTGGGGTGCAGACTTTTCAACCACCCAGGCGGTCGTCTCATCGAGCGGCCGAACAACACCCTGTGGCGTGGCGACCAGCACGTTCGATGTTCCCGCGAGCAGAGCGATGTTCAGCGCCTGTTGGGCAAGGCGCGGTGGGCTGGCAAAGCCTTCTTCAAAAAAGCCCGCCACCCCGTCACGGCGCAGAGCGAGGGTGGTTTTGTTGTCGAGCGTGAAGGCCTGCCGCAGGCCTTCATCACCTGCAAACGCCTTGAGTGCGTTGCCTGTGGAGGTCTTGGGCAGTGTCCACACCTGCAGCTGGCGATCAACCGTGGCCACGGCGAACTCGTCGCCCAGGTCAAAGGTCGACACCGCCAACGCCTGAACGGTGGCCCCCACATGGGTGACGAAGGTGTGCGCTGCCTCGCGAAAGATGAGCTGGCCGCGCGCGTCACCCCAAAAGCTGCGCGCACCGCTGGCAGTCAGCGCAGTGAGCTCTGCGCCGTTGGTCGGCACGTCTTGCACGTCACCGGTTTCTTTCCAGCGCTTGAGGCGGTTGTCTTGCGCATAGAGCACACCCCCTTCAGGTGCGCAGGCGAGCCGGCTGGCCCGCCCCGGGTGAACCGCTTTTTCTTTCAGCGTGCCCACGTCGAGAAGAATGAGCTGCTCATCGGTGGCCAGGGCGAGTGTGCTGTCAGTGCACCACGCCGCATCGAGAATGCCTTTCGCCACCAGCGCCCGAGCAGACGCCGCGGGCTCGCCGGCGCGCCAACGCAGCACGTCGCCCTCGCGGCCGATAGAGAGCAGGTCGTCTCGCTTGGGGCTCACCGCCAAGGCCGCCACGTCAGACGTGTGTTTTCCCAGGGTGAGGGGCTCTTTGAATTGGGGTGCAGGCCACGCACGCACGACGCGATCGTCGCCGCTCGCCACCACCCAAGAGACATCAGCCGCGCGCACGAAACGCACCTGCCGCTGCCAGCCGGCGGGGCTCGCCGCCAGATGCCGCGCCGCGGTGCCTTGTTGAAAATAGAGATCGACACCTCCCAAGGTGGCGCAAGCCGCGCCCTCGGCGCCGTAAACGATCGCCACACAGCCCTGCGGCGTCACCACCGACCACCGTTGGGCAGGCAGCGGCTGCGCGCCGACCTGCATCGAGACTCCTCGTGCCAGCGAATTGGGGGCGTGCGTGAGTGACTCTTGCGCCGCGGCTTGGGCTGCTGCCCAGTCGCCCAGCTCGAGCATCGCCTGCGCATGTTCGGCCAGAGCGTTAGAGCGCGCTCGTTCTGTCTCACCGTCTTTTCGTTCGCTGCTTTCGGCCACGGCCTGCTGGCGGCTGCGCTCGTTACAACCCACGAAGAGAACGAGCAGCAGCAACGGGCTGAACCGCGAACGGGGGGCGGTAATCACCCCCAAGAACATAGGCCGAAAGCGCCAACATCTACCGTTTCTCGGGTGTCACCTTGGCGCTACTTGCTCCACCAACCTGTAACGTCTAAGCCACGAAGCCGACCTGCTCTCCCAGGCGGTCGGGTGGACCCACCTTTGCTTAAGTGAGCCTGCAGACACCATGGTCCGATTCGTTTCTTATTTCTTGATTCTCATCGCAGGGGTGACGTTCTCGTCGGGTTGTCTCGGCGACATCGAGATGCCTTTTTCGCCCCGCCCCTCGAACGATTTCACACCCGCGCCCGAGACCGAACTGCCCGCGGGCCCGGTTGACAACCCCACACCTCTCGAAGGCTGCGACCCAACCCAAGCCGATGTGGGCCGCCCCACGCTGAGGCACTTAAACCGCTTCGAGTACAATCGCACCGTGGCTGATTTGCTCGGCGACACCAGCGAGCCAGCCCGAGATTTTCCCGCTGACGACTTTGGGTTGGGCTTCGACAACCTGGGCGATGTCCTTTCTACCGCTCCGCTGCTGGTCGAAAAATACGCCGCCGCCGCTGAAACCCTGGCCGCGGTGGCGATCGACGCCGACATCGGCGCTGCGAACCCGCGCATCGTGATTTGCGACCCTGCCAGTGGCACCGCCTGCCTGCGCCGTATTTTCTCGGCCTTCGGCCGCCGCGCCTTTCGACGGCCACTGGGAGCTGACGAAGTCGACAAGCTGGTGGCGCTCATCGAATTGGCGAAAAAAGAAGGCGACAGTGTGCAAACCGGGCTGAAGCTCGCGACCCAAGCGGTGTTGCTCTCGCCGTATTTTCTCTACCACGTCGAGACCGACGATGACCCGCGCTCGCCCGAAGCGCATCGCCTCAATGACTATGCGCTCGCTTCGCGACTGTCGTATTTTCTGTGGGGCTCCATGCCTGACGCGCGGCTCTCAACCCTCGCCGACAACGGCACCCTGCACGCCAACCTCGAAGCACAGACGCGGCGCATGCTCGAAGACTCGAGGGCTCAAGCACTGGTGACACAATTTGCCGGCAGCTGGCTGGGCAGCCGCGCCATCGAGAGCAGTGCTCCCGACGCGGTTCTTTTTCCCACCAGCGACGCGCTCAAGAAGTCGATGCGTGAAGAGAGCGAGCTCTTCTTCACCGCCATTTTGAGAGAAAACCGCAACGCGCAAGAGCTCTTCGGCGCCGACTTCACTTACCTGAACGATGACTTGGCGGCCCACTACGGTCTGCCGCGGCCGGACAGCACCGCGATGAGCCGGGTCGCGCTGGTGCCCGGGTTGCGGGGGCAGTTGCTTGGGCAAGCAGGCTTGTTGATGGTGACCTCGCACGCCGACCGCACTTCACCGGTCAAACGCGGCAAGTGGGTGCTCTCGCAGTTGATGTGCGACAGCCCGCCGCCGCCTCCTCCGGGGGTCGAAGCGCTCAAGCCCGCCGAAAACCCCAATGCGTCACTGCGCCAGCAGATGGAAGCGCACCGCGCCAACCCAGCCTGCGCAAGGTGCCACAGCGCGATGGACCCCATTGGCTTCGCGCTCGAAGGGTTAGACCCGGTGGGCCGCACCCGCGTGAAAGATGATCTCAACTTTGATGTCGATGATTCTGGCACGCTGCCAGACGGGCGTACTTTTCACGGCCCGGTCGAATTGGCCGGCATCTTGAAAAATGATCAGCGCTTCGCCGCCTGCATTACCCGTCAGCTCTATGTCTATGGCACCACCCGGGCCACGATGCCCGCCGATGCCTGCGCTCTCGCCTCCCTGTCTGACACCTTCAAACAAGGCGGCTACAAGCTTTCAGACCTCATCGTTCATTTGGTGAAGAGCCCCGCCTTCACCCACCGCAGAGGAGAGCCGCAATGAGCTCAAAGTCACCGCTCTCACGGCGCACGTTGTTGCGCGGCACCGGCACGTTGATGGCGCTGCCGATGTTAGAAGCCATGCTGCCCCGGGGAGCCCAGGCGCAAGCCGCCGCCGCGCCTCGGCGCATGGTGGCTTTCTACGTGCCTTGCGGCATGGCGATGAGCCAATGGACTCCCGCGATGACCGGCAGCGGTTATGCGCTCTCTCCGATTCTGTCTGGCCTGGCGGCGAGCGGCGCTTTGCCTTCGGTCAAAGAAGACGTCTTGGTGTTGAGCGGCCTGTCCAACGCGCCGGCCAAACCCGACGGTGAAGGCGACCATGCGTCAGGCACCGCGGCGTTCATCACCGCCGTGCACCCCAACAAGAGCGACACTGTCATTCGCAACGGCATCTCGATAGACCAGGTCGCCGCCAACGCTTGGCTGGGCCGCACCCGCTTCGCCTCGCTCGAGCTGGGCACCGACGGCGGCGGCACCAGCGGAGACTGCGATTCAGGTTATTCGTGCGCATATGCCCGCAACATTTCGTGGGCCAGCGAAACCCAACCCTTGGCGAAAGAGGTGAACCCGGCAGCGGTCTTCAACCGCCTCTTCGGCGTCATCGACCCCGACCAGACCGCGACCGCCATCGCCAAGCGAAAAAAGTACAAGCTCAGCGTGCTCGACTCGGTGCAACAAGACAGCCGCGCGCTCTCGACGCGGCTGGGCGCCACCGACCGGCGCAAGCTCGACGAGTTCATGACCGGCGTGCGCGCGCTCGAGCTGCGCGTCAACGCCATCGTCAGCCCTACCTTGTGCCAAGCACCGTCGGCACCCACCGCCACCGGGCCGGCCGACGTTCGCGGCACCACCACCGCAATGCTCGATCTCATCGCCTTCGCCTTTCAGTGCGACTTGACGCGGGTGGCGACGTTCATGATTCACAACGGCCGTTCTGACTACACGTACAATTTCTTGGGCCTCTCTTCAGGGCATCACGATTTGTCGCACCACGGCGGCAACGCTGAAAAGCTCGCCTCGCTCGCCATCATCGACCGGTGGGAAGTCGACCAGTTCGCGTACCTGCTGCGAAAGTTGAAGAGCATCAACGAGCCTGACGGCACCGTGCTCGACAACTCGCTCGTGTTCTTCTCGAGTGAAGTCGAAGACGGCAACACCCACAGCCACGACAACATGCCCATTCTGCTCGGAGGCCGTGGCGGCAAGAAGCTGAACACCGGGCGGCATCTGAAATACGCGGGCGCTCCGCCGGTGGCCAATCTGTTTCTCACCATGCTCAACACGCTGGGAGTGGCCGCTCCCAGCTTCGGCAATTCGACCGGGTTGCTGACCGATTTGAGCTGAAGAATGCGCTTTTTCGGTTGGTCTCTACAGCATGCTCAGATGTCGGATGGATAGACAATAATATTGTCGATAAGGGCAATTTAATTGTCTTTATCGACAATATTCTAAGTAGTATCCAAAACATCATGCTCGACATGGGGTCTCTGCTCTT
>JAIBBR010000190.1 GCA_019694575.1 Myxococcaceae bacterium | reverse complement strand
CCGTTGATTGCATTAAACCGTTGCTTGATGCCCGCTTCTTTGATCTTCTTTTTCGCCTTGGTCACCGGCGAATGAAGATCCTCTCCGCCCATAAAGTCAATTACTTTATTTTGTTACAGACCCTTAGGGCCCGCCACAAAATAAACGGTCCATATCAGCGCCGATCCATCCCGGCTGTCCACGTTGCGCTCCCTGCGACTTACCACTGGTAAATCTCGGTCGCGCGCCTCGCCATCCGGGCGCCTCGGCGCAGATCTCGGACCGTTTATTTTGTGGCGGGCCCTTAAGTTGCAATCGCCGCTTCTGCCCGCTTAGCGTCGCTTTTTTCTGCCGGGCCGGTTGGAGTGGTGATGAAGCGCTTGCTGGCTGGTTTTTCTGTCATGGGTAGCGTGGCGTGTGGTCCTACCGTCTATTGCATCGCGCGCGGTGCGCAGGTGCGGGTGCCGGGCGGTACTCGGCCGATTGAAGAGTTGTGTAATGGTGACGTGGTGGTGTGCGTTGACCCGCTGACTGGGGTCACGGCCGAGGCGATGATTTTTGCAGTGACGCAGGCGCGCCGTGAATGCGTGCAGCTCACGACGGCCGAAGGGGCGTTGGTGGCGACGAGTGATCACCCTGTCTACTCACCCGAACGCAAAGCATACGTGCCCGCGGGAGACTGGGTGACGGGCCAGTGCACGCAGCTGTTGTCGGTGTGCGAGCGCGGCATCGTTGCGGTGAATGTCGATGTGACATCGGCGTACGCGGGGGTGTTCGACGTCTTTGACATCACCGTCGATCACCCGCTTCACAATTTCATCGCCAATGGTTTCGTGGTGCACAACAAGTCGAAAGCAGAGACTCCCTGTCCGACAGTGTGCTCATTGAACGGGCTCACGGTGCAGCAGGGCGCTCCTTGTGCCTGCGCCGAAGGTTCAATGGGAACTGCTGAATGCCGCCGGGTGAGCGGCCCAGTGTGTTTGTCGTGCCAAGGCTCGAGCAACTCGACCGACGGAGGCGAGCCAGTGCTGATCGACTCATGTAATCGCTGAAGCTTTGCTAAACCGTGCGCTGGTGTACTCGCCTTCACGCCCATGAAACGCGCCATGCTCGGTTTCGGAATCGTCGTGTTGCTGCTGCTCGCGTTCGCCGGGTACCGCGGCCTGCGCGACGCCCAGTTTACCAAGGAGCATGCCCCGCCCGGTCAGTTGCTCGCCACGCCGAGCGGTAACGTGCATGCGTTGGTGCGCGCCGGGCCTGGCCGCACCGTGCTCTTCGTACATGGCAACCCCGGTCTCGCGCTCGATTTCGCTCCGGTGATGGCCGCGCTGCCCGCGCAGCTGAACCTGATTGCGGTCGATCGCCCCGGTTACGGTTGGAGCGATAGACCCCAAGCAGACATGAGCCCGCTGCAGCAGGCCGAGATGTTGCGCGCGGCAGTAGCAGGCCTGAAAGTGCAGAAGCCATTGCTGGTGGGCTTTTCTTTCGGTGGCCCAGTGGTGCTGGCGTGGGCACAAGCACATGCTGAAGAAGTCAGCGCGCTGGTGTTGTTGGGCGCCGTGGCTGACCCTCACGCGCCGCATACCCTCAGTACCGCACAGTCGATGCTCGCGTGGCCCCTGTGGGGCACCTTCATGTCGCGGGTGATTGCTCCGTTTCTCGCGCCGTCGGCCATTGCGCACGGTTATGTCGACGCGTTTTTCCCCAAGCCGGTCGACGCTGAAGTGATTGCGCGGGGGCAGCTCCATTTCGCGCGGCCTTCGACGTTGCAGGCGTCGGCCCGCGACTGGCAGGTGCTCAACGCCGACCTGGGCCAGTTAGAAAAAAACGGCCGTGCGGTGCAGGTACCGGTCGAAGCGCTTTACGCCAACCAAGACCGCGTCGTCGGGCTCTCGCACGGTAAGTTTGTCGAAACTTCGGTGCCGGGTGCCCATGTCGAGTACGTGGAGCAGGCCGGTCACCAGCTGATGTCGACCCATACCCAGGTGGTGGTGGCGACGGTGCAGCGCGCGCTCGAGCGCTCGAAGTAGGCGCAGGCATGCCGATACCAGAAGGAGTGGTGACAGGCGGTTTGGCGCAGCGAGTGGCCGGGGGGCGGTGGTGTGTCTGCGCGCTGCTGTTGGGGTGGGCGTCAGCGGCCGCGGCGCAAAGTGACAACGGCGAATATGAAGCAACGCTGATTGCCTGGGCGCTGAAACAAACCGGGCGCGAAATCGAGCCTTCTCCGCAAGGCAAGATGTTGGAAGAAGTCGTCGTCGCCGCTGAAAACGTATTTGCCGCGAGCGACCCCTGGCCCGGCTTTTTGAATTGGTTTCACGTTCGTTCACTCGAAGGCGTGATTCGCCGCGAAGTGCTGCTCGAGCCGGGGCAAGCGTGGAGCGCCGAGAGCGCGGCCGAGACCGAGCGCAACTTGCGGCAGCAGTTCATTTTCGCGGCGGCGCGGGTGGTGCCGGTGAAAGGCAAGGCGGGCGGGGTGGCGGCGTTGGTGGTGACCAAAGACCGTTGGAGCTTGCGTCTGAACAGTGAGTACAACTTAATTGGCTCCACGTTGCAGTACCTGCGGCTGCGGCCTACCGAGCAGAACTTTCTCGGCCGCAATCAGCAACTCTTGCTCGACATGATTTTGCGCCTCGACACGTTGTCGGTGGGCCAACTGTTTCAAGAGCAGCGCTTGTTTGGCTACAACTTCTACGTCGGCGAAACCGCGCAGGTCATTTTCAACCGGCAAACCGCGCGGCCCGAGGGCAGCGCCGGGCGCGTGGTGCTGGGCAAACCGCTGATTGCGCTCAACCAAACATGGGGCATGTCGCTGCAGGGCGATTGGCGGGTTTCTCGGCGGCGCGTCTTTCGTGGCGCGCAAATTTGGCAATTGCCGTACCCCAGTGAAGAAGCACCTGCTGGCACCGTGCCCTTCGTGCATGACACCCGCGAGGCGTCGGCTTCGGCGGCGTACACCCGCAGTTTCGGCCTGGCGTACAAAACTGACGCCAGTTTTTCGCTGGGCGGCTACGCACGCGATTACCGCCCCGGCGCTCAAGACGGCCTCGATGAAGCGCAGACCACTTGGTTGATTGAGAACCATTTGCCGCGCAGTGAAAGCGCCACCTACGCGCAGGCCGACGTGCGCTGGTACCGCGCCGATTTTCGCGTGCTGCGCGATGTCGACACCTATTCGCTCTCTGAGGACTATCAGTTGGGGCCCCATTTGTACTTCGCGGTGCGGGGCGCTTTTCCTTCGCCGCTCACCCGCGACACGTACCTGACGCTGGGGGCGTCAGCCCGCTACCGTTGGCTGTGGCGCGACAACTTGCTTTCCGTCGCGGGCGCCGCTTCGGCGCGGTGGGCGCCTGAGCTCGGTTGGGTCAATCGCCGGTGGGCGGCCGAAATCAAAAATGCCTCACCCACCTGGGGCGGCGGCCGGTTGGTGACACGTGCCTTGCTCGATGTGCGGCAAAAAGACTTGGACAACGCGGTGGTGTTGTTGGGCGGCGCCAATGGTTTGCGCGGCGCCGCTGCCGAAGCCTTCAGCGGTCGCAATTTGCTGCTCATCAATGTCGAATACCGCGCCCGGCCCTTTGTGCTGGCCACCATTTATTTGGGTTTTGTCCTTTTCTATGACGCCGGCGCGGCCTTCAATGAGGTGCCCAATGTCACCCACACGGTGGGCCTGGGCGCGCGCGTGTTGCTGCCTCAGTTCAACACCGAGGTGATTCGCATCGATTTGGGGTTCGTAGTGAACGGCCCAGGCGATTTCGGTATCGACCGGTTTTCGTCGAGCTTTGGTCAGGTGACTGACAATCGACCGACCTTCTTGGACCAGCCGCTTTAATTGTCAAACATCGGTTTGGCTCGCCCGTCGCACTGTCACATTCATCGCGTCTTCGACGGCGAAGGAGGAGCGAGAAGCCCCTCGTTTCTTCAATGCCTCTCGTCGAGCGAATCTTTAAGATTTCACCGATGCGTTACGGCTTGGCCTTGGTGGGCGCGGCATCTGACATTTGTTGCGCCACCGCCGCGGGCCGTCGCCGAATGACAATCGTTTTGCGGCCCGAAAAGTCTTGGCTTTCGCGGGCCACCACGGTCACCAGGTTATTGCCCTCTTTGAGCGGGAACTCGGTGGTGAACTTGATGCGGCCTTCTTCACCGGCGTTGCGCCCTTGAAAGAAGACTTTCTGATCATTCACCAACACATAGACATCGAGCAGGCTTTCATTTTCAACCACGCCCGAGAGCACGAAGCGCTCGCTGTCAGTCACGGTGCCTCCCTGGCCGGCATCGACGCTCAATGAAATTTGCGGAGGCTCACGGCGGCTGGGGCGCTCGACATCTTTAATTGGCGCGGCCTTAAGGCCTTTGCCTTCTTTGATGTCGGCCAAGTTGATGAAGGCGAACCGATCGTTGTCGATTTCGACCTTCGACATTTGGCTGCCCCGTGCGATTTCATTGAGCACCGCCCCTTTGGGCAAGCGCATCAACGTGGGGCTATTGGCCGCGGCGCTGATGTGCACCTCGGCCTTTTCGAGCACTTTCACCGTGCCTTTCTTGGCGGTCAGCGCGATGGGGGGCAATTCGTCGGCGAGCGGAATTTCAAGCTTGTCGGCGGTGAACTCTTCGAGCGGCTCATCGATAATCGCCAGCCGCAAGGGAAAAGTGACACCTTTATACGCCTTCTTCACTTGCAGGCTAAAGCGCGCGGTCTTGGTTTCGCCGCTGGCCATTTCGCCGAGCTTGAAGCGGCCCTTGTCGATGAAGACGTTGGGGTCGGCGACGTTTTTGATGCTGGCGAAGGTGTCGAGCGCCTTGCCGGGGCCGACGTTGCTGATGTCGACGAGCAGCGTCACGTCTTCACCGCGCTGAATTTGGCCATCGCCGTTGCAGGCGTGGCAGTTGTCGATGACTTGGTAAGCGAAGCCGAACATTGGGCGCGTCAGCTCGACAAAATTGAGCTCGGCCACGGCGGTGTCGACCAGGTTGCCGCTGTCGTCTTGAAATTTGACGGTGACGCCGTCACGGCGCGAGAGCAGGTCTTTCGGCATTTTGACCGTGACTGTCCATGACTTCTTTTCACCTGGCTTGAGCGAGCCGAACAAGAACTCACGGCGGTCGAGCCAAATGTTCTCGGTCTCGGTCCACGCGCGAAGCCGCTTCAATGTCTCGGTGCCCTTGTTTTCGACCGAGAGCTCGAGCTGCACGGTTTCACCCGCGGTGATTTTCTTGTCGGCGGCCGGTTTCAAGGTGGCCGCCAAATCGGTCTTGTGGGTCGGCGCGTCAGCGGGCGACCAGTCGATGCCCAAGCCCGAAATGGCGTTGGCGATGCGGTCGGCCTCTTGGCGGCGGCGCTCGGCGATGAACGTCTTGCCGTCGGCCATTTGCTTGTCGCGTTTGAGCGACGGTGAAGCGAGCACGAAATCGCGCGCGAAGCGCACTTCGAAGTCTTCTTTCACTTCGTCTTGTGATTCGGCGTCGAGTTGATCGTCCAAATCTTCGTCGGTCGGCGGCGCATCGGTCAGCGGGTGCTTGCCATTGGGGGCCGCTTTGCCTTTGACGGCGGCTTTGTCTTTGGCGTCTTTCTCGGCAGCCGCAGACACGGTCTTCTTTTCGGGCGGCTCGTCTTTCAAATACTTGAGCGACTCGGCCGGCTTCTCGCGCATCACCAAGTCATCGCGCTTTTTCACCGCGGTGCTGTTCGACGGGTTACCAAAGTGGTGCTCCAAGTCGGCCTCGCCCATTGACTTGCGGGGCGCGAAAACGTCGACGCGCTCTTTGCTGACGCGGGTGGGTATGAGCTCGATGTCGGGCACGATGCCCACTTCTTGAATCGAGACGTCGCCGGGAGTGAGGTACTTGGCGATGGTCAGCTTGAGCGCGCTCTCGTCGTTGAAGTCATAGAGCACCTGCACGCTGCCTTTGCCGAAAGTCTGCCGGCCTATAATGGTGGCGCGGTTCAAGTTTTTGAGCGCACCCGCCACGATTTCAGAAGCCGAGGCGCTGCCGGCGTTGACCAACACCGCGATGGGGTAGTCGTCGTCGCTGTCGTCGGCGTGGGCTTTTTTCTCTTCACGCAGCTTGTCTGACAAACCGACGGTGGCCACGATGGTGCCTTGCGACACGAAGAGGTCTGACACCTGAATCGCTTGGTCCAACAGACCGCCGGGGTTGCCGCGCAGGTCGAGCACCAGGCCTTTGATGCCGTTGGGGCTTGACTTGCCGCGGGCTTGCGTCGAGAGCTCTTCGAGCGCTGCTTGCAGGTCGCGCGTGGTGTTGCCTTGAAAATTCTTCAAGCGCACGTAACCGACGTTGTCAGCGAGCAGTTTTGACTGCACTGACTCGATGGTAATCATCGCGCGGGTCAGGGTCATTGCCTGCGCACGCTCCCAGCCTTTGCGTTCGACCGAGATGGTGACTTCGGTGCCCACCGGGCCGCGCAATTTGCCGACCGCCTCGTTCAGGTCCATGTTCACGGTCGACTCTTCGCCAATTTTTTTGATCTGATCGTCTTTCTTGATGCCGGCGCGGAAAGCGGGTGTCTTCGGCAACACCTTGACCACGGTGAGCACGCCCTCTTTCATTTGAATCACGAAGCCCAAGCCGCCGAACTCTCCGCGGGTGGTGAGCTTCATTTCGCGGTACAGCTCAGGCCGCAGCAAAATTGAATGTGGGTCGAGCGTCTGCAGCATGCCGTTCACCGCGGCGTATTCAATTTCGCGGGTGTCTTCGACCGGCCGCATGTTCTTGGCGATGAACTCGAAGACGTCTTTCAAGGTGAAGCTCATTTTCCACAGCGAGTCGACATGGTTGATGTCGAACTCCTTGAGCTTGCCGTTGACGTTGACCTTCACTTTGCCCGACTCGGCGTTGCCTTCGACCAGCACGTCGGGCACTGACTTCTCGACATACTCGAGGGAGGAAACGAGCATTTCCTTCGGCTTCACTCGCTTCGGGTCGACGTAGTTGTCTTTGACGTACAAGATGACGCGCGACATCACCTTGAGTGCCGACAGGTTGTGTTGGCCCTTGGGTGTTACCGCCGGGCCTTCGTCAATGTCGTTACGCGCCAGTTCTTCACTGGTGCCCGCGCTGGCGTGCGCTTCGCCAATGGCGAGCGGGTACGGCGCGCGATCTTTTCCTGCGAAGGACCAGGCACCCAATAGCCCAGTCACCACCACCACACGAGCTACCCACGCCATGGTGTTCTCTTTTCGATTGGCCCTGTTGGTTTGTAAGTCACTTGAAATGAAGCCTAATCAGGCCGACTTAGCGCTTCAAGAAAGGCCAACAGACAAAGAAGATCTTCTCTTCCCTTGTGATTTGTGCCTGATTTGTGCCGGACTTTCCAAACCTCATGATTGATCACATCTCTGGAAAGTCGACGACGGGGTGCAGACGGGCAGCGAGCTCATCGGCCTCGAGGATGCGACGGTAACCGCGCCAGAGGGTCAACCATCCGGGGTCTC
>JAIBBR010000046.1 GCA_019694575.1 Myxococcaceae bacterium | reverse complement strand
TTCGTTCGAGATCACGTGTTCCCCATGCTGCGCGGCAACGCGGTGTACGAGGGCACTTACCTGCTTGGCACCTCTATCGCCCGGCCGCTGATCGCCAAACGCCAAATTGAAATCGCCAACAAAGAAGGCGCCGAAGCGGTGTGTCATGGCGCCACCGGCAAAGGCAACGATCAGGTGAGGTTCGAGCTGACGTACATGGCGATGGACCCGAAGATCAAAATCATTGCCCCCTGGCGCGACTGGGACTTTCGCTCGCGCAGCGATCTCATCGCTTACGCCGAAAAGCACGGCATTCCTGTCACCGCTACCCGCGCCAAGCCCTACAGCATGGACATGAACCTCTTTCACGTGAGCTACGAAGGCGGCATTCTCGAAGACCCGTGGAAGGCGCCCCCTGAAGAAATTTTCGTGATGAGCGTGTCGCCTCAGAAAGCCCCCGACCAACCGGTGGAACTCGAAATCGACTACCTGCAAGGCGACCCGGTGGCGGTGGACGGCAAGAAAATGGCCCCCGCGGCTTTACTGGCACACTTGAACAAAGTGGGCGGTGAGCATGGCGTCGGCCGTGTCGATTTGGTGGAAAACCGCTACGTGGGTATCAAGTCGCGCGGTGTCTACGAAACTCCAGGCGGCACCATTTTGCACGCGGCCCACCGGGGACTGGAATCGTTGACGATGGACCGCGAAGTGCTGCACCTGCGTGACAGCCTCATTCCCCGCTACGCCGAGCTGATTTATTACGGCTATTGGTACAGCCCAGAACGCGAAATGCTGCAGCGTGCGCTCGATGACGCCCAGAAAGACGTCAGCGGCACGGTTCGGGTGCGCCTCTACAAAGGCAACTGCATGGTGGTGGGCCGCAAGTCGGAAAAGTCGCTCTACCGGCTCGACATGGCCACCTTCGAAGAAGACGACGTGTACCGGCAGAAAGACGCCGAAGGCTTCATTCGCCTGAACGCTTTGCGGCTCGCCATTCGCACGCAGCGAAAAAACAGTTAACGCCGCTCTCTTTTCCATGGCCAAGCGACGACAAAAAGCGTGGGCGGGGCGTTTCAAAGAGCCGACCAACCGCCTGGTAGAAATCTTTACCGCTTCGTTGGCGGTGGATCGCCGGCTCTACGCGCACGACATCATGGGCAGCGTCGCCCACTGCAAGACATTGGTCCGCGCCAAGGTGCTAAGTGCAAAAGACGGCGCGGCGATCATTCGCGGCTTGGGCAACGTAAAAGCCGAGCTCGACAAGGGCAGGTTTCGCTTCAAGGCACAAGACGAAGACATTCACATGGCCATTGAACGCAGGCTCACTGAACTGATCGGCCCTGTGGGTGGCAAGGTACACACCGGCCGCAGCCGCAATGATCAGGTCGCGTTGGATATTCGGCTTTACCTGCGCGACGCGTTGGCTGATTTGGCGCGAGCGGTTGTGTCATTTCAGCGCACCTTGGTGGAACAAGCGCACGCCCACCGCGACGTGGTGATGCCGGGGTATACCCACTTGCAACGTGCCCAACCCGTGCTCTTCGCCCACCACCTGCTGGCTTATGTCGAAATGTTTGAGCGCGACAAAGGCCGCCTTCACGACGCACTGGCCCGACTGAATGTCATGCCGCTGGGTTCAGGCGCTTTGGCGGGCAACAACTACCCTGTCGATCGCCACTACACCGCGCAGCTGCTCGACTTTCCCACGGTCACCCAGAACAGCTTAGATGGCGTGTCTGATCGCGACTTCGTGGTGGAAGTGGTGGCCGCGCTTTCGCTGGTGATGATGCACCTGTCACGCTTGAGCGAAGAGCTGATTTTGTGGTCGTCGCAGGAATTTCAGTTCGTCGACTTGCCCGATGCCTTTTGCACCGGCAGCAGCATGATGCCGCAGAAGAAAAACCCTGACGTGCCTGAACTGGTGCGCGGCAAGACAGGCCGCGTCTATGGGCACTTGATCGGGCTGCTCACCACGCTCAAAGGTCTGCCGCTCAGTTACAACCGCGACTTGCAAGAAGACAAAGAAGCGCTCTTCGACGCGTTGGACACAGTGACTTCGTCGCTCGAGGTTTATACGGCGATGATCGCGCGGTTGAAAATGAACCGGTCGCGCCTGCGCCAAGCCGCTGAGCAAGGCGGCATGTTGGCCACCGAGCTCGCCGATTACCTGGTGCTCAAAGGTGTACCGTTTCGTGAAGCCCATGAAACCATCGGGCGCTTGGTTCGCTTTGGCGTCGACAATGGCCGCGAGCTCACGCAACTTTCGCTCAATGAGCTTCGTTCTTTTTCAGCCCATTTCGACGCTGACGCGCTGACCATGCTCACCGTCGACGCCGCCATCGATCGCAAAGCCCTGGTGGGCGGTACGGCGCGCAAACGTGTGGCGCAAGGTCTCACCACATGGACACAGCGGCTTGCAGCCCACGCCAAGAGGGCTTAGAACACCCTTCGTTTTTCGCGGTTCGGGCCGGCCGACCCACTCTTCTCGCAGTGAAGCACGCTGCCCCTCTCGGTTCGCCCATGCACCTTCTTCTTCGATCGCTGGTGGTTCCCGCTTTTCTGGTTGCGGTGCCTTCATTCGCGCAAAACACCGCACCTTTGGCCTCGGTACCCCTTGATGTGGCTTCGAAAGAGCACATCGCCGCGGTGCTCGGTCTCGCCAAGCTCGAAGCACCACGGGTTGCAACGGCGGTGGCGGCGATTGTCAAACGTGCCGACACTTTCGATCAAAAGCGCAGAGGCCGCTTCTTTCCCATGGGGCCGATGCTGCGACAAGCGGCACGCGGAGCCACCGGTCACCCCGCTCTGCTGCTGCTCGAGCCGGTGATTTTCCCCGAGCGGTTTGTGCGGCCTCAGTCACCCAGTGCCCAGGTGGCTTTGCGCGCGGGGCTGCTCGAAGCGGCGGGCAACTTCAAAGACGATCTCGCCGCGCCGGTGTACCGAGCGATTCTGGCAAACGGGGTAGAATTCTTCGAGCTGCGCGCCGCGGCTGAAGCGCTGGGCAAGCTGGGGCTCGATGCCGACGTCACCTGGCTGGCCAAGCTCGCCACCAGCCCTGGAAACAAGCAAGACGCGGTGATCGCCGGGTTAGGGTCTTGCCGGCACCCGGTCGCCGCCCGCGCACTGATGGCGGTGGCTGCGAGCAAGCCTGATACGGCCCGGGCCAAGCGCGTCGCGCAGTCGCTCGGAACCATGGGCTCGGCATGGGCCTTGGAAACGCTCGACAAGCCCGCCGCCGAAATGGCCTCACTGCGCAGCCAGACCGCGCGGGCGGCGCTCACGCTCTTCATTTCCACCGAGGGAGAAGCACGTGATGCGGCATCTGACGCGCTGATGGCGATTGATGCCCCTGAAACACCGGCGTTGATCGCCGCCGAAATGGCTCACGCATCGCCACCCGGACAGACAGCCTTGGCGGCCTTGCGAACCCGTTTTGATCACAACCCAACCCGGGTGGCCCGATGAAGCGCTTATTGATGATCGCGGTTGGGGTGGGCAGCGCCTGTGGTGGAAATGCCCCCTTGTCTACGTTGAACGCCGACGTTTACCCGGTATCAAACGAGCCGGTGGTGCAGATCATCGCCGACACCAACCGCAACGGCACGCTCGATTGGGGCGACCCCACCGAAGAAAACGACAAGACCACGTGGAACGCGACACATGGCGCGATCATGTTGGCCAATATCGACGACGATCAGGGCGCCTGCGGTTCAACAACGAGTCAAGGCAAACTGCTCGACGACAACACCTTGGCCAAGTGCAACGACGCCGCTGACACGGTGATTAACGGCGACGCCGATTTGCTCGACTTGGCTCCGTTGGCCATTCGCCGTTCTCCCTTCACTGCTGACGGGGTGCAGGGGCGGCTAGCAATCGACGCGGCTGCTGCGGGGCATGTACGGCTCTTCATCAAGCGCGACAATGCATATGAATATTTCAACTGGCAAAACGAGCCGCTGACGACCGGTTTGCTCCGTACCGGCGTCACTTTGGCCATTGAGGCCACCGACATCGTACGCGACCGCGCCGAGTGGGACGGCTATGTCACCGTCACATTCACCGTGGGTCAACGCAGCGACAGCGTGAAGTTGCGGGTGGCTCCGGTTGTCACTGCGCACCACCTGCTGCGTGAAAAAGAGTTCTACGTCACCGCGATGAACAGCGACCCTGGCTCAGTGGCGACACGGCGTGGGTTGCGTGCGGCGATCAACACGGCGCATGGGCCCAACGCTTCACAAGACATGCTGAAGGAAATTAACGGCGAGGCTTCGTTCGGCGGCGATTACCCCCTCATGGACCAATGGACCCAAGACTTCTTCGAAGTGGCATCGATGTCGATGCCCGCCGTAGGAGGGCCGCATGTGATCAACGTCTACCTGCGCTCAGCCAACGTGTATCAAGAAAGCGCGCGCAACCCGCTGCGGTCTGCTGGCAAGGTGGTCTTCGCCAAATTTCGTGGGCCCGACGCAGCCGGCCTTCAAGCTTTTGATGTGAACCACAACCCCGACGCCGATTCTCTGAATTCTTTCGGCAACACCGAGACGATTCCACCCTACACACTGGGCAACGAAACCTTCCCCTTGGGTCGGCTCTTTCGCGGTTCGACGGCCACGTTCTTTCCCGACCCTGTGTTTGCCAAAATGCTCGAGTCGCAATCGGTGCAACCGCCGGTGTACGTCGACACGTCATGGCTTTTGGTGGGCCACGTCGATGAGACGATCAGCTTTGTGCGCGCCAACACCCCGCGGGGCTGGGTGATGCTGGTGAACGACCCGACCCTCGCGCGCCAAATGCTCCAAAACGAAGTGCAAGCGGGCCGAGGCAGCACCCGCATG
The DNA here is from genome assembly GCA_019694575.1 of Myxococcaceae bacterium. GTDB lineage: Bacteria > Myxococcota > Myxococcia > Myxococcales > Myxococcaceae > JAIBBR01. The sequence goes on along the minus strand of JAIBBR010000046.1, from coordinate 31,139 downwards.
TTCGTGGGTATGAACTGGATTCAGGACAACGGTTTTGAGACACCCGCGCAGGTGTCGATTCAAGAAGTGCTCGCCGACACCGGGGTGATGGGCGAGAGCAGCACCACCGCGGCACACGTAGACTCGCAGGTGCAGATTTTGAAGCAAGCCACTGGTCTGACCGATGCAGAGATCATTCGCGTGCCGTACTTGCACGAGTCTTCGCAGGGGCAGTCGTTGGCGTATCAGCCAGGCACGGTGAATGGGTTGTACGTGAAGGACAACCTGTTCGCGTCGCCCGACCCTCATGGTCCATTGGTCGACGGGAAGGACATTTTCAAAACCCAGCTCGAAATGGCGCTGTCAACGGTGGGGGTGAACGTGGCGTGGGTCGAAGACTGGGACCTGTACCACCGCGAAGCCGGCGAAGTGCACTGCGGCACCAACACGCTCCGAGATGTGGGAACAGCCGCTTGGTGGGCCAGCGGGCGGTAGGCTCGAATTTAAGGAACAGCCTTAAGCCGTTGAAGCGTTCGCGACGCGAGGCCGTGTGCTTGCGCATCGTTCACGCTGTTGAATCGGTAACGTTCAAGAATGGCTGTCGCGCGCTTGAGTAGGTCAGCATCGTTGCGCCTGCAGCGTTGCCTGCGGGTGGCACGAGGAAGTGCCGCCATTGGCTTGGTCGACGAGACCTTGCATTGAGAGGGAGACGGATAGCCGCCCGCACATTTTTCCGCCTCGGCTGCATTCTGCGAAAGCACTGCTTCGCCTCGACGCCAGGTCATCTCCTCTGCACCTTTGATGCTCACCTCGATGCCACACAATTTTTCCACCAAGCTCGTCGCCATGCCGTACGGCACCGTCGTCGCCAACATTGTCGTCACTTCTTCGAGCCGCGGCGTGAAGTCACTCTCAGACAGCCCAAGAGGCTTCTGCGCGGGGCAATGCCTGACTTGCACTTGCCGCATGTGGCATAGCGACGCTTCAGCTCAATGCTCCCCACGAGGCTGCCCCACCTCCTTGCGCGCCGACCCTCTGACTGTGCAACGCCTCCGCAGTCGAGGCACAACGCCTTTCCCTGGCCCTCCTTGTCCAACGCGTCGACTTGCGCCTGCAGTTTCGCCTGGAGCAGCGATTCGCCTTGAAGCCGCCACTGCCTCGATTTCAGCATCAATTGCCGTGCCGCTGGCCGCCTTCTCGGCGTACCCCATCAATTCACCAAGCCCTTCGATGAACGCACCGGCCACAGCCCCGGCATTGGAGAAGGTCTTTGCCAGCGCGGCCGTCACCGCAGATGCTGACCCGTCAGTCTTTGCGAACGCTTCGCGCACAAGAACAAGCCACTCAACATTTGATTCTCTTGTAGAAACCATTTCGGGTACCTCGCCGAGCGCTAACTCGGTCGTGCTTGGGGAGCTGATTCTCCCCAGGCGGAGGTACCCTTTTTCTTTACTCGCTGCCCCGACTTTTCAGATCTGCGCCCTAAGTGATCGGCATTGGAGCTAGAGGCTGACCGTCAGCTGCCCGAACCCGACAAAGCAGCCCGAGCGACAGGAACGGGTCCATCGACCGTTTCCGAATAAGAAACGCACGACCAGGGTCCAAATAGGGTCCAACCAAAGGGAAAAAGCGCCGACCACGCGCGCCACCGGGAGAAATCTCTCAACGAAACCAGGGCGCTACGAAGTGGGCGCAGTAGGGATCGAACCTACGACTCCTGCCGTGTGAAGGCAGTGCTCTACCGCTGAGCTATGCGCCCTTGAAACGCGCGGGGTTTTGCCAGGCGAGCCTGCCCATGTCAACGCTTCGCGTCACACAAACCGCTTAAAGATCGCTCAACTTGGCGTCAAGGTCGCGCAGCCGACGCTTGATCACTGAAAGTTTTTTGCCCAGCTCTTTGAAGTCGCTCTTCACCGCCAAATTCAGCTGGTGCATCACCTCGTGCTGGCCCTTGTCGAATGCTTCTTTGCCCCGCTGCACCGACCCTAACGCGCTCGCAATCTTCGCGGCGCGCTGCTCGTCGGCAAACAGCTTTTCCATCGCCTTCTGGGTCAGCCCCATCGCTTCTTGTTTCAAACGCGAGCTCAAACCCATGTCGCTTTTTTCCCTTCTTTAATCTTTGCCGCCCAAAAACCGCTTCAAGCTCGAAAACAAGCCGCCCGCCTCGGCCGCTTCACGTGCATCAATTGGCGTCTTCTTGGCCATCATCTCGGCCAACGCCCGCTTCAACGTGTCGGGCGTGTCTCGGGTCGCCAAGGTGACCTCGCGGGGGTCTCCCACGTCTGCCACCACGACTTTCAACAAACACTCTTCATCAAGTCGAAAATCGATGCGTCGCCCCACTGCTCCTGCCGGCACGCGCACTGTGCCTAAATACTCGTTGTCGACAATGAACTCGCTATCGCCCTGGAAAATATCGAGCTCGATGAACGGGCCGCCCGGCTGCAACGGAGGCGGCAACCGAAAGCTCTTCACCAACGGTATTCGCTGGTTCTTCTCGATCACCTTGCGGAAACGGCCCGTCGGCAGCGCGTAACCAATCGGCATCGACAACGCGTCGATCAATGTCACCGCGTCGATCTGCCCGAGCGAATCGCCCAACAACGCCGCGCCCAACGCCACGCATTCGTCAGGGTGCACGCCTTTGCGCGCCGGTTTACCAAAGAACTGCTGAATTTTTTGCTGTACCAACGGCATGCGGCTCTGCCCGCCCACCAACAACACTTCGTCAATGCTCGAGCGCTGAATACCTCGGTCGTTCAACACTTCGTCGCAAATATGAAAGGTGCGATCGACAAGATCGTGCGTGAGCTGGTTCAGCTGCTCGCGGCTCAACGGCACGCGCAAATCGACCGGCTTGCCCTTGCGCTCTTCGATGTATGGCAGCTCGACCACCACGTTAGGAATCAACGTGAGATCGATCTTCGCAGCTTCAGACGCATTTTTGATGCGCTGCATCGCAATCGGGCTTTGCGACAAGTCGATCTTGCTTTCCTTGCGAAACGCTTCGAGCACGTAATCGATCACGCGGTTGTCAAAGTCGATACCGCCCAAAAACGTGTCGCCGCCGGTGGCCAACACTTCGAACACATTGCCCGTGAGCTGCAGCACCGAAACGTCGAAGGTGCCTCCGCCCAAATCGTAAACAAGGACCTTCTGATCTAACCCGCGGTTGAAGCCGTACGCCAACGCCGCCGCGGTCGGCTCGTTGACAATGCGCTTCACGTCGAAGCCGGCCAACTTGCCCGCCTCTTTCACCGCGTGTCTCTGGTTGTCGTTGTAGTACGCGGGCACTGAGATCACCGCGTCTTGAATGGGGCCACCCAAAAACTGCTCGGCAATCGTCTTCACTTGGGTAAGCACGAAGCTCGAAATCTCGGGCAACGAATACGTGCGGCCTCCCAGACTCACCGCTGCGTCACCGTCTGCACCTTCAACGATGTCGTAGGTGAAATAACTCTTCAGGTCGCGCACCACTTTAGAATCGTATTTGCGCCCGATGAGCCGCTTGGCTCCATAAATCGTGTTCTTGGGGTTGGTGACGACCTGATCTTTCGCCACGCCTCCCACCAACAAATCGTTCTTCGCTGACAGCGCCACCACAGAGGGCAACACCAAGCTACCGCGATCAGTAGGCACCACTTTGGGAACACGGTTGCGAACTGACGCCACCAAGGTGTTGGTGGTGCCCAAATCGATACCCACGATTCGTGGAGTGTCAGCCATCTGCACTCACTTCGTAGCACGTGTTGGAGCAAGACTTCAGTTTGCTTTGCGTGTCACTGGCCTGTTGCACTCGCCGGGCTCGCTTGGGCAGCGGCACGCACTTGCGGCGACGGGTCACGCAGCAGCGCATACGCGCGCACTTTGCCCGACCACTGTGGCGTCAGCTTTTTGAATGCTTCGAGCCGCTTCTGGTCGGCCACTGCCAGGCGCTCGGCGGCGCCTTCTGCGAAACACGGGCGAAAGCTGGCGTCTTTTTCCATCACCTTGAGCTCCATGTCTCGTAGACGCGCCTCAACCAAGGCTCGGGAGGCCATCGCTTGCCGCTCGAACTGTTCAATGTCTTTCTGAAACTCGGTAGGTTTGCCACGCACTTGCGCGAAGATCTGCGCGGCTTGGCGTGACGCATCGGCCGCGGCGCACACCTGACGCGTCGCCGAAACCGAAAGATCGTCTGGCTCTAAATTCTCGTCGATCGTTTCTTGGGCCCACACCGCAAGCAACCGCGCCGCTACAACCGCAGAATAATTTTCGTTGCGCGCTAAACGCATCTGCGCGCCACGCGCCAACAGCACCGGGTCGAGCAGCCGCGGCTCGAAAGCCTTCTGGTATTCTAACCGCGCGTCGTCGACGAGGTTCAGCCCTTCGAGCAAAAGGCCATTCGCGATAATCACCTTGCTGTCTTTCGATGTATCGCGCCCCGCTTCGATGCGCGAAAACACTTCGTATTCAGCCGCCTGTGGCGGCAACAATGTAAGCACCTGCCGCAAGCTCTCGGCGGCGTGCCGTCGAACCTTGTCGTTGCGGTTGGTCTTGAGAACCTCGAGCAGCGCATCGATTGCCCGCACGTCGACATGGTGACCGAGCTCAACCGCTGCGTCCCAACGGTCGCGCGCGTCAGATGAGCCCAACGCGTCTTTCAAGTCTTCGAACGAACGGCGGTAGAACTGCGGCAACGCGCGTTGTACCGCGGGTTCTTTCACTTGGAGCAGCTTGAGCATTTCGGTTTCGTGCGACAACCGTGCCGCGGCGCCTTTCAACCCGGAGGCCAATGGCGAGCGCTTCACCAAGTCGGTGGCGGCATCGATTTGACCAGAGACGAGCAAGCCCTCGAGCTGCGCGTTCAACAGGCCAGCTTTGGCTTCGTCGCGAAATTTACCAGCGGGGAAACGACGCAGGTAATCAAACCAGGCGCGCGGGCCTTGCGCTTCTTTGAACGTCTGCGCGTCGAGCCGCTCACGCAGCGGCGCTCCCGCCACGTCGTCTGCCGTCTCGGCGGCCCGCGCGAGTGCCGCGGCGTCGGCGTCGGGGGTCAACACTTGCTTCAGCTCGAGAGCGCGCAAGGTGTCGCGGGCTTGGGCCGCCTTGGCGCCTTGCGGGTGATCTTCGAGAAATTGTCTCCACGCGGTAGCAGTGCCTTTGTCTTTCGCGGCGTTGAACCGCAACGCTTCGAGCAATGCGCGCGCTGACGGAGCGTGCGCCCCTTCGGGAAATTCTTCTAAGAAGCGTTTGTACCCAACCACGGAGTGTGCTTCGCGCGCTTGCGCGAAGACTTTCTCTTCGAGCTGCGCCTGCGCCGCGGGCACCTGTTCATCTTCAGGGTGCTGGGCGAGATACAACCGCAGCGCTTCGGGCGTGCCGGCTTTCGACGCAGCGTTGAACGCACTGTCACGGCAAGCGCCAAGCAGTAACACCGGCACCACCGCCAGCAAGCGGGAATACAGTCGGGCCACGCGGGTCACATAGCAGACTTGCGGAAGATTTTTGACCTGCGCTCGCGATAGGACGAGGCTTGATGCCGATGAAGCGACTGCACATTATGTTTTTGGGAGGTTGGGTGTTGGCCGGTTGCGCCAGCCAAGCCCCGATGGGCGGTCGCTATGCCGTGCGCGATGAAGGGTACGAGCCGTTCACTCCACCGGGAGCTTACCCTGCCGTGCCGCCGGCTGCTGCGGCTGAAGAAGCCACACTTCTCGCCTCGCTCGAACCGGGCAGCCGCGAAAAAGTCGTGGCGCTGGCAAAGTCGCTGATCGGCAAGCCCAAGGTGTTGATCGACGGCAAGCGTTACCCCGACGATTGCACCGGTTTGATTCGAGGGTTGTTCGCCCATTTGAACCTCGACGTTTTCGAGAACGCCGAGAAGGGCGACAATGGCGTCACTGCGATCTACCGCTTCGCCACCCGGCACGGCCGCTCGTACAGAGGGGGTCGGCCGTTACCGGGTGATTTGGTGTTCTTCAAAGAGACTTACGATTTGAACCGTGACGGACGCATCAATGATGGGCTGACCCATGTCGGGCTGGTTGAAGCGGTCGAAGCCGATAACACGGTGGTTGTGATTCACCGCGTGGCACGAGGCGTGGTGCGCTACCGCATGAATTTGGAACAGCCGTCAACAGCCACCACGCCCGAAGGCAAGGCACTCAACGACTATCTGCGCGAACGTGGATCGTCGGGCAAGCCGCAGCTAACCGGTGAGCTGTTTTATTCGTACGCCACGGTGTTGCCCGTGGAATCGCGCTTCGCGAACCGATAGCGCTCATTTGACTTTGCCCGAAATATAGAGGTGATCGATCCACAAGTAGTCGTTGCGACTCTTGGTATCTCCGTTCGGACAGCCGCCCCCATAAATCGGCGACCAGGTGCGAGAATAAAAGCCATGGGGATTTGCAGCGTCGATGAAAGTAATGTCGTTGAAGTCGTGTGTCTGCACATCATCGAGCCAAAACTTCAAGACACCATTCGTCTGCCCAATGTCGTTGATCACCATGAGCAGCTCGTAGCGATGCCAGCGGCCGGCTTCAATTTGCTTCGTGGTATCGACATTGGCCTGTAACGCCGCATTCCATGCCCTGCGTGTAGGCGAACTGAAATACGCCCAGTGGGCTGGCGGGTGCCGTGGGATCGTTTTGAATGGTGTGGAAACCCACGTCGTACGGGTAGTGGCCCCAACAGCCGGCCAAAACGCCAGGGCCCGTACAATTTTGTGACGAGACACTATTGGGAAGCATGGCGCTGAAGTCGAGCTCAGCGATGCGGCGATACCCTGCCGGCTCATGGGTGCGTTGCACATCGACATGGCCCGCATCGAAAAGTCCGGCGTCCGCGGGCGTGCCTGCGTCGATATGGCCCGCGTCGGGGTTCGGCACCGATGACGCATCGAGCAGCTGCGAAGCGTCGCGGCCGGGAGGCTCACCTTCTCCAATCTCTCCGATGCACCCCTGAAGAACGAGCAGGAGCGCCAAGAGGCAAATCCAACGCATACGTGAGGGAAGGCAAGAGAGTGGCCATTTCACTGGAGCCACCGATCTTCGTAAAAGCAAATGCTTCTACGACATCACCCCATTGGCAACGGCGAAGTGCACACTCGCGAGCACAGCCCGTAGATGTACTTGCGCTACGGTCCGTTGGCTCCATCGGAGTCGCGCTTCAGCTTATGCGACCACTTCGCGAGCTCCGACGCGACGTCATGCTCTTTGCGCATGGTGATCACCTTCTCGAAGTCGTTCTCGGCGTCTACGTACTTCTTGAGCGCCAGGTTGACGCGGCCTGAAAGCACGTAAGCACGCAAGAAGGTCGAGTCCCGCGCAGTGAGCTTGTCAAGCTTGGCCAGCGCCTCGTTCTTGCTCTCGGTGCTCGACACCGCGTTCACCGCGTACTCGGCGAGCGCCAGGTCTATCCACCCGTCAGATTGGCCCTTGGCCACGTTGTCATAACGCTGAATGAGCGGAATGGCCTGATCAGTCTTGTAAACCGCGTGGTAAATCGCCTGCGCGCGAATCAACGCCAGCTCTGACGATTTTTCCAGCTGGCCTGCCCGCGTCGCTGCGTCACCCAAGGCCGTGTAAGCCGCGCGCACCTTGGCGTCGATCTTCGTCGCTTCAGCCACCAGCGGGTCGTGCTCTTCTTTGATCGCCTTGGCTTCGGCTTCGAGAACCGCCGCTTTGTTCTGCCAGTCAGAAGGGCTGCGCTCCTTGTTGTAGCGAGCCACGCGGTTGTTGCGCTCATCGAAAGCTTTGGCCAAACGCGTGAAGCGCTGCTGCACGTCGTCGAATTGCAGCGCCAAAGCCGTTACCAGGCCCGCGTGGGCTTCAATGAAGTCGGGGTTCTTGGCCGCCAACTCGGTAAAGGTGGCGACCGCTTTTTGCTTCGACGCTGAATCGTCGAGGCGCAACGTGGCCAAGCCCACTTCAGACGCTTGCAGCAACTCGGGCGCCACTTTCTTGCTGAATACCGAACCGCCCAGAACCTTCGCCGCCACCGCGACGATGGCACCAGCAAGAACCACCGCGATCACGATTAACGCCACACGGTTGCGCCGCTGTTGTTGCGCGCGCAGCATTGAGGCCATTTCTTCACCCGAGCCGTCGTCGATTTGCGCCGCCATCGGAATGTGCGGCGACATCAACGGCTCAGGAGGCAATTCAACCGAGCCCAAACCCGCTTCGGGGTTGGGCAGCGGCATCGGCGACAACAAGCCACCCGGGGGCACGTCGTTGACTTGTCCGAACATCTGCGTCGATTTCGGCAACGAAGCCGGCGTGGGCACCGCTCCGAACATTTGCGTCGACTTGGGAGCCGGCGCGGGTTCGGCGGCCGCAGACGGCGCGCCGAACATCATGGTGCGGTTCGCTGCGGCAGCAACCTGCCCCCCGTGCGGCATCGCGTTCTCGGGAGGCAGCGTGGTAGCCGCGGCTCCGCGCTTCGCTTCGTGCTCGCGCATCATGCGATCGAGCTCGTCGGGGCCCAACCGCACCGTGCTCTCGGTCAGCTTGGGCGCCCTGACTGAAGCCGGCGCGGGCGGCGCACTGGGCACGCCAAACATCAAAGTGCTGCTCGGAGGACGCGCCGAGGCAGCATCAGGCGCTGATGGCGCCACGGCCCCAAACATCATCGTGCTGGCCGGTTTGGGCGCCGAGGGTGTACTGGGCGATACCGCCCCGAACATCATCGTGCTGTTGGCGGGCTTGGCGGGTTCGGGTGCCGACGGAGCCACGGCACCAAACATCATCGTGCTGTTGGCGGGCTTGGCAGGTTCGGGCGCAGAGGGAGCAACCGCACCGAACATCATCGTGCTGTTGGGTGGCTTGACGGGCTCAGGCGCTGACGGTGCAACGGCGCCAAACATCATCGTGCTATTGGCCGGCGCCGAGGGCTTTTGCGCCACGGGCCCCGGCGCGTGGGTGCCAGGTGCACCGAACATCATCGTACGGTTGGCCGGTGCCGAAGGCGTCACCGGGCCGACGGCCGCTCCCGGCCCCGAGGGAACTTCAGGAGCGCCGAACATCATCGTGCTCTTCGGCATGTGGGCGAGACCTGGGCCACCCATGCCCGCGGGCGTGGGCGCACTCGGGCCTGGCGCGTCGGTACCGGGCGCGCCAAACATCATGGTGCGATTGGGTGAACCACCCGGGGGTGCCGACGTCGCAGGAGGCGCAGTGTCGGGTGCACCTGCACCTGGCTTCGCCAAAAACACGTGGCTGCAACGCGTGCACTGAACCGGCGCTCCAGCCGCGGGAATGAGGCGGTCATCGAGCACATATGTCGTCGCACATTTCTCACAAGAAATAAGCACGGCCCGTTCTTATAGCACCCGATCACCGAATTTCAGTGCAAGCTTTCAGTGCTTCAAGCCGGGTCGCACCTACCCCGGGAACGCGGTCTACCTGCTCCCAGTCGCGAAAGCCTTGGTGCTGCTGCCGCGCCGCGACCAACACCTGCGCGAACGACGGCCCAATGCCTTCAATCAGCTGCAGTTCTTCGAGGGTGGCGCGGTTGAGATCGAGCTTGAGCCCCAACGTGAGTTGCGCGCCCGCCGGTAGCCGAGAAGCCCCCTCGAAGCACCCCACCACGCCTTGCGAATCAAGCCACCACTGTTCTTTCGGGCAGCTCAGCGGCGAAGGACTCACCCTTCTGACCCATTGCCGCCCCAACGCCACCACCGCCAATGCCAACCAAATGAGCGCCAATGCGCCCGTTCTTCCCCACCCCATCGCCCGACCCTTTCACCTGAAAAACCTTACTTTCAAAGGCACCTTAGCCGAGGTTTCTATTAGGGTGCGGCGGCAAAATGATGAGCACGGTTCTTTTAGACGGCGAAACGCTGTCACTGTCTGCGATTGGCGAAATCGCGATGGGCCGCGCCGAGGTGGGTTTGCACCCGGCGGCACGTGAACGGGTAAGCAAAGCCCGCGCACTGGTCGATCGCATCGCCGCTGGCGACGTGGCGACCTATGGCATCAACACCGGCTTCGGCAATTTGGCTGAAGTGCGCATCGACAAGAAAGATCTCGCTCAGCTACAGCGAAACCTGATCGTCTCGCACGCAGCGGGCGTCGGCGAGCCCTTACCGCTACCCGAGGCGCGCGCGCTGTTGCTCTTGCGCTGTAACGTGTTGGCGAAAGGTTATTCAGGCATTCGGCCTTCGACGCTCGACTTGGCGATGGCGATGCTCAACCGGGGCGTCGTGCCGGTAGTGCCTGACCGCGGCAGTGTCGGCGCCTCGGGAGACTTGGCGCCGCTCGCCCACCTGGCCTTGGTGCTCATTGGCGAAGGCGAAGCGTTCTTTCAAGGCGAACGTTTGCCGGCCCGCACGGCGTTGGCCAAAGCCAAGCTCGAGCCCGTGGTGTTAGAGGCGAAAGAAGGCCTCACACTGGTCAACGGCACTCAGGCGATGTGCGCGGTGGGTGTACCCACGCTGCTCAAAGCAGAAAGGTGGGCCGAGCTGTTCGACGTCGCCGGAGCGATGACGGTCGAAGCCATGTTGGGTTCGCACAAGCCATTCACCGAAGGCATTCACCGGGTTCGCCCTCATGCGGGGCAGCAGCGTTGCGCGGCGCACTTGCGTTCACTCTTGCAAGACAGCGCGATCGTCGAATCGCACAAAAACTGCGCCAAGGTGCAAGACCCTTATTCGCTGCGCTGCATGCCACAAGTGCATGGTGCGGCGCGTGACGGCATGGCTTTCACCCGCGGGGTGCTCGAAGTTGAAGTCAACAGCGGCACCGACAACCCGCTCGTCTTCGCCGACACCCAAGACATCGTCTCGGGCGGGAACTTTCATGGGCAGCCGGTCTCACTCGCGCTCGACGTACTGGCAATGACGCTGACGCAGTTGATGGCGATCAGCGAGCGGCGCATCGAGCAAATGGTGAACCCTTCTCTCTCGGGTTTGCCGGCGTTCTTGTCGAAGAACCCGGGCTTGAATTCAGGCTTCATGATTGCCCAAGTCACCGCCGCGGCGCTGGTGGCGGAATCGCGCATTTTGAGCCACCCCGCGAGTGTCGACTCCATACCCACGTCTGCGGGGCGCGAAGATCACGTGTCAATGGGCATGACCGCGGCGCTCAAAGCGCGCTCGGTTTGCGAGCACGCCAAGCAGTGTCTCGCCATCGAGTTGTTGGTGGCAGCACAAGCGTTGGACTTTCGCGCTGGGCTCAAAGGCGGCCGCGGCGTGGCGGCGGCACATCAGTTGATTCGCGCCCACGTGCCCACCTGGGACGACGATCGTGAACTTCACCTCGACATCAAGAAAGTCGCGGTGCTCATCGAATCGGGTGAGCTCGCCCAAACGGTTCGCCAAGCCTGCCAAGAGGGAGCTTCATGACTGAGCGGAACGATTCACCTCGCCCGGTGTCATCAGCGACGCCGGTACCATCGGCACCTTCGGCTCCGGGGCACGCCGCGGGCCCCGTCGAAGAAGAAGCGCGTGCCAGGGTCACCGCGCTCGAGCGTGAAGCGAAGGCGATGGGCACCAACCCCACCGCCGCTCTGCTCTTTCACGAAATGGGTTTGTTGTGGGAATCGCCGCTCAAGCACCCGCGCAATGCAGCCGTGGCGTACCAGAGCGCCTACAAGTTGGCGCCGCGGTTTTTGGCCAACATTCGGGCCGCTCGACGGTTGTTCGCCGAAGTCGGCAACTGGGTAATGGTGGTGCAGTTGATCGACGCTGAGCTGAACGCCACGCAAACGCCGCGTACCCGCGCCGCGCTGCTTTTTGAAAAAGGGCACGTGCTCGATCAAAAGCTCTCGCGAGAAGCTGACGCGTTGGGTGCTTACAACCAATGTTTGGCGTTAGACCCCGAAGACGCCACCGTGCTCTGCCAGCTCGAGCAGATTTACTCTGAAAAAGGCGACCACCTTCAAGTCGTCAAAGTGCAACGGTTATTGGCCAAGGTGGTGCAAGAGCCTGCGGCGCAGGCGCACTATTTGCTCGCGGCGGGTTTGATTCTCGAAGATCGGCTGAAAAATTTGCCCGAAGCGGCGACGGTGTTTCGCGAGGCTTTCAAGCTCGACCGCAAAGACCCTCTGCTGCTCGCGGCGATCAAACGTGTTTCGCAGCGTGAAGGCACCGTCGATGAAGAATTGAGCGCCCTCGCCGCCGAAGCTGAATTGCTGGGAGCGCAGGCCGCCCCAACCTATTTGCAGATCGCCAAAGCCTACGAGCGCCTCGAGCGTATGGAAGACGCCTTGGCCGCGCTCAACGCAGCGCGCCGGGTAAGCCCCGCCGAGCCGTTGATCTTGTCGGAGCTGGCTCGCATTTACGAAAGCACGGCCCGCCACGAAGAGTTGGCTGACGTGCTCAGCACCTGGGTGACTTACCTGAACGACGAGAGCGAATTGGTTGCGCTCAATCTTCGGCTCGCCGCCTTGTACGAAGAGAAGCTCAAGCGCGACAACGACGCCATCACCCGCTACCACGCGATTTTGCAGAAAATTCCCGGCCACACCACGTCGCTCGCGGCGCTCGGCAAGCTCTACCACCGCAGTGAAAACTGGCTCGGGCTGCTCTCGACGTACGACGCCGAAATCGCCGCCACCGACGACCCGAAGCAGAAAGCCGCGCGGCTGTATAAAGCGGCCGAGGTGCTCGAAGAGCGGTTGAAAGAGCAAGAAGACGCGATCGCCCGCTACAACCAATGTCTGCAGCTTTCTCCTGGCTACTTACCGGCGCAGAAAGCGCTCACCCGGCTCTTCGAAAAACAGAGCCGCTGGGGCGATTTGGTGCAGATGCACGAGCAAGACTTGCTGCAGACCACCGACAAAGAGCAGCAAATCGGCACCCTGCAGAAGATCGCCAGCATTTACGAAGACCGACTCGACGACCTGCCACACGCGATTGAAACATTGCGGCGTACGCACGAGCTCGCGCCTGAACACCTGGGCACCGTGCGCAGCTTGGCCCGCCTTTACGAGCGCGTGGGCCAATGGGCCGACGTGATTGAGTTTCACGAGCGTGAAGCGACACTTTCGGGCGACACCAAGCAAGTGGTGTCACTTACCCACCGCAACGCTGAAATTCTCGAAGAGCACGTCAAAGACCGCGACGGCGCCATCGCTACCTACGAGCGTGTGCTTGGGCTGGCGCCCTCGTACCTGCCGGCGCTCAAGGCGCTGGGCCGGCTCTATTTTCAAACCGAACAGTGGGAAGCACTGGTGCGCATGTACCGGGCTGAAGCCGAGATCGCTTCTTCTCCCGAGCAAGCCGCCGCACTCACGTACAAAATCGGCGAGCTCTACGAACAAAAGCTGAAGAAAGAAAGTGAAGCGCTGGCTTCGTATCGCGCGGTGCTCCAGCTTTCTGCCCACTACTTTCCCGCCATTCGCGCGCTGGGGCACATGTACCGGCAGCAAGGCGCGTGGGAAGAAGTGATTGAAATTTTGAAGAGCGAAGCCGCGAACCGCACTGACCCCCAAGAGCGCGCCAACGCAATGTTTCAAGCAGCGGCGATTTGGGAAGATCAGCTCAAGAACACCGACCAGGCGGCCGAGGGTTACCAAGAAGCGCTGCGGTTGAACCCCAACCACACCCCCGCGCTGCAACAGCTCGAACGGCTGCTCACCGGCAAAGACGACGTCAAGGAGCTGATTTTGGTGCTCGACCGTCAAACGCAGGCCGGGTCGTCGGCGATGCGTGTGGCCTCGTGGCTGAAGTTGGCCCGGCTCTATCTCGACCGGCTCAACGAGCCCAACCGCGCGGCGCAGTGCTGCGAGAGCGTGCTTTCGCTCGAACCGAACAACCTGTCGGCTTTGAAGCTGCTCGAGCGCATTCGTTCAGGCGACAAACCGCGCCGCATGGAACTGCGCGCCCGGCTGGCCGAAGCCATTGGCGACGCAAAGTTGGCAGCGGCGATGCGCCTGTCAGCGCTCGAACAGTCAGTCGGCGCGGTGGCCAAGCCCACCGAGGCGTTGGTGCAGCAGCTCAAGTCGACTTGGGAAACCGACCCTAACGACGAGTCGCTCGGCTTCATGCTCGAGCGCGTGCTGAGCCGCGTGGGTGATGCCCGGGCTTTGGTCGACTTGCTCGAAAAGCGGCGCGCCACACTGACCGAAGAGCAAGACCTGGTGAACGTGTCGCTGCGCCTGGGCGACTTGTATTTCAGCCCGCTGGGCGAACTGGGCAAGGCCACGAGCGCGTACGAAACGGCGCTCAAGTTGTCTCCCGGCCTCTACCCTGCGCTCACCGGCTTGGCGCGCATTCACGCCGAGCAAGGCAACCACAACCAAGCGTTGGCGACGTTCGACAACCTGGCGTTGAACGCGAAAGACCCCGCCACCGCGATCGACGCACTGCTGCACGCGGGCCGGTTTTCGATTGAGAAGCTGCACAACCCCGACATGGCGGTCTCTTATTTTCAAAAAGTGCTGGCGAGAGAACCGCTGCACCCAGTAGCGGGGCCGGCGCTCGATGACTTGCTGGCCTCGAAGGGCGGCGCGAGCGATTTGGCGGCGCTCAACGAGCGGCGGGGCGATGCGAAGTTGGCGGCGAAAGACAACATCGTGGCGGCGAGCCACTTCTTCGCGGCGGCCAAGGCGCACTTAGAAGGCATGAAGAACAAGGTGCGCGCAGCCGAGCTGCTCGACAAGGCGCTCGTGGCCCAGCCCACCCACACCCAAGCCTTGGAGCTGAAAGGTGACCTGGCTTTGGAAGCGCAGAATTATGCCGAAGCGGCCGCGGCCTATTCGGTGCGCGTGCAACAAGGAGGCGACCCCAAGCACTTGGCGGCCATTCACTTGAAGTTGGGCGCGCTCTACACCGATCAGTTGGGCGACGGCACCCGGGCCGCGGCGCACTTGCAAACCGCGCTCGCGTCAGAGCCCGACAGCGTCGAGGCCTTGGAGCGCTTGGCACTGGTCTACATGGCTTCACAAACGTGGACCGGCGCGGCCGATTGTCTGAAAAAAGCAATCGCGATTGAGAAGTCACCCCACGCCCGCGCGCGTCACGCCATTGCGCTGGCCAAGGTTTACGAAGAAGGCCTGAAAGACCCCAAAGAAGCCGTCACCATTTACCGGCAGGCGCTGCAGTGGGCGCCGGGCGACGCCACGGTGCTCGACCGTTTGGCGGTGCTCTACGAGAAGCTCGGCAACGTCAACGAGCTGGTGCAAATGCTCGAGCAGCAAGTGTCGCACGCGTCTGACACCCAACGGGCGCTGCAGCTCAAGTTGCGCGTCGCCGAGCTGTACGCCCGCCAGATGGACAACGCGCCCAAGGCGATCGCCACCTATCGCTCCGTGCTCGACTTAGCGCCACAGCACTTGCAGGCCCACATTGCGATCGCCGATTTATATTCGCGTGACCCTTCGCAGTCGTCGATGGCGGTAGAAACGCACCGCACCCTGCTGAAGATTGAACCGGGCCGCGCCGACAGCTTGCACGCGCTCTTTCGTCTTTGGGAGCAGAGCAAGCAGCTCGACAAAGCATTCTGTACCGCGGGTGTTTTGAATTTTCTGCGCGCGGGCACCGAAGCCGAGCTGGCGTTCTACAACGACGGCCGTAACCGGTTGCCGAAAGACACTTCGCACGTTCTCGCCGCCGCCGACGTGCAGTTGCTGCATCACCCGCAGGCACGCACTCCGCTGCTCGACGTGTTGCGAGCGATCGGCGACCAGCTGACCAAAGTACACCCACCCGCTCTGGAGCAGCTGGGGGTCGATCGCAAAACAGATCGCCTGAAGAACGATCACCCGGTGTTCAAAGAAGTGCGGGCGTTGGCGCAGATCTTTGGCGTCGAAGAGCTCGAAGTGTACCAGTCGAAGAAAGTGCTGGTGGGCCTCGACACCACCGAGCCGCTTTCGGTGTGCGTAGGGCAAGAAGTGGTGCGCCGCTTCAACGCACGGGAGCAACGCTTTCTGCTCGGCCGCGGTGCGTTGGGCCTGCTCGACAAGACCGCCGTGTTGCGAAAACTGTCGGTGGGAGAAACGGCTGATCTGCTGGGCAACTCGATTCGCATTCACCAGCCGCACTTCACTGGCCTGGGCAAAAAGAACGACGATGCTTCGAAAGCCTTGCGCAAGGCGTACTCACGCAAAGCGTTGCGCGCGCTCGAAGAACCGGCGGCGCAGCTCGCCAACCTCAAAGACTTGGCGTTGCCTGCTTTCTTAGAAGGCATTTCGCTCTCGGCCGATCGCGCTGGGTTGGCCCTTTCGGGCGACATCACGTCGTCGCTCGCCACCATGCTCAAAGACGACAGCGCCGGGGGCACCCGGGCTGACACCCCCGAAGCGATTCGCTACGCCGTGTCGCAACGGCACGAGGTGCGCGAGCTAATGGCCTTCGCGCTCTCTGACGACTTCTTCAAGCTGCGGCAGCGGTTGGGCTTCGCGCTACTGTAACTATTCGCGGCGAACGAGCGCGCCCGAAGGCAACGACTTCACGATGCGCGTCACCGCTTCGGCCACGGCTTTACCGTCAACATGCTCGACGGTAATTTTCACCCGGTAGTCAGCCGTGGGGTCGAAAGTCGGGTACGAGCCAATGGCGACCTGCGGCAGGCTTAAGGCGACTTGATCGATGGCGGCGGCTATTTCTGCCTCGATTAACGATAAATACAACACCGCGGTTGATAAAGAGCCCTTCGGCAATCGCTCCAACACCACCTCGAGCTGCAGCTTGAAGAGCTCCGGCACACCCGGGAGCATGAACACGTCGTTGCACACCAGCACCGGGTAGCGCAGGCCATTTTGAAACCAGAGGTGCGAGCCTGCGGGCGCTTCGGCCAAGCGCAACGCTTCGGGCGTGAGCTTCTCGCCATAGTGCGCACGCACCAGCACTTCCATTTCGGGCATGCGCACCACCGAGCAGCCCAACGCGAGCGCTACCGCGCGCACGGTGACATCGTCGTGGGTGGGGCCAATGCCTCCACTGGTGAAGACCCACCGGGCGGCACGCCGGGCCGAAAGGAGCGCCTCGACGATGGCGTCGATTTCGTCGGGCACGGCATAAACACGGTGCAGCCCAATGCCCTGCTCGCGCAAACGCCGAATCAGGTACGGGCCGTTTTGATCGTTCACCTTGGCGGTGAGCACTTCGTTGCCAATGATCAGCGCGGCAGCTCCTGAGGGCGTCACCTAGAAGGCCTTCTTGATGGCAGTGATTGCGTCGCGCGTCACCGCTTCGACCGCTTGTGAGCCGTCAATCACCACGATGCGTTCACCCGCGCGCCGGCGAACGGCAATTGCTTTTTGGTAGAGCTTGCGCGTGCGCCGCTGCAGCACGTCACGCTCGAAAAGCTCGGCCCGGCCCCCGCGCCCACCCCGGCGCTGCGCCGCGGTGGCGGCGGTGACATCGACAAAGAGCGTCAGGTCAGGCGTACGCGACCAGCGGTTGATTTCTAAGACCCACCCCATGGGGTTGTCGAGCGCTTGATACGCCAACGACGACAACAAATAGCGATCGCTCAGCACCCAAGTGCCACGCTTCAAGGCCGGCTCGACATCAGCGGCCAAATGATCGACGCGATCGGCGGCGAAGAGCAGCGCCAAAGTGGCGGGCGTCAGGGGCCCCTGCCCATTGGGCAGCGCCACGCGACCGGTCAACGCTTGACGGAGCAAGGTGCCAATCGGGCCGTCTGAAGGCTCGCGGGTCAACAACACGCTGCGCTTGGGCCCTCGCAGCGCTTTGCCCAGGCGCTCGCCTTGGGTGGTGGTGCCGGCTCCGTCGAGCCCTTCAAGAACGATGAAGCGGCCTCGGCTCATCGCGGTAACAGTGCTGACGGATCGTCGAGGTTCAACGCGCGCCGCATTTCTTGCAGCAGCCGGTACTGCTCACGTTCACGGCGGTGGGCGAAAAAGCCCCTCACACCGCACACCAAGCCATAGCTGGCCGCGAGCAGACCCAAACCGAGCGCGGCGTACGGGTACGCGGGAAACTCATAGCCATAATCTAAGTGGAGCTTGGCTGACGTCGCGATCGCGGTGAACGCCACCAACGAAGCAATCGCCGCGTGGGCAAAATGACGAATGCTGCGGCGGGTCGACAGCTGCGTTTGCAACGCGAAGTACGCCTCATGTGACTTCTGTTTCTCTGACGGAATCGACACGGTGTCTCTTTTGAGTGATGGCTTCAAAATGGGCCGCGCACGTCATAGCTCGGGTAGCGGCACGAAGCGGCCACATTCCTTGCAAGGTTCAAGAGCATACCCCGGCGCTCCGCATGCCCTGCAGCGCACCCAAGGCGCGGCCGCCTTTTTGCCGTCGGCCGGTTTGGGTAAAGGCGCCAAACCCGCCGACATGCCACAGCGGTTGCACACGGCTGCAGCGCCCAGCGGTGTGCCGCAATAACGGCAGCTGCGCGCCGCCGGGAGCACTGTCTTATGGGGGTCTTCAGGCACGCGATCGACGGTGAGCTCGGCCAGGCGCTCCACCGGCACGTCGGGGTTAGCAGGCAAGGCATCGAGCTGCGCGATGGGCTGGTTGGGCACTTCGACGTGCTCGTAACGGCTGGCTTCGAGCTCACCCACCCTTTGCACCGGCACTTCACCCAGCGGCGCGGCGAACGTCGCTTCCAAGTCGGGCAACGGAGCGACGGGAGCCGATGGCGCCGGGGGCCGTGCAGGGCCGGCGAGGCTTTGCAAATCTTTGCCGCACACCGTGCATTCGGGGCCGCTGGCCTGCGGGTTCTCACACACCGGGCAGATAATCATGGCGTGCGAAAGCCTACCCCACATCGGCCAACTTGAGCCGCCCTTCCCAACGTTCTTCGAGCGCGCGCACCAGCCGTTGGTGCTCGGGCTTTGTCAGTTGAGGGTCGGCCGCGACAATGGCCCGCGCTTCGTCTTGCGCGGTGGCAAGCAAGGCTTGATCGCGCCCCAAGTTGGCGACGGCCAACTCGGGCATGCCGCTTTGGCGCGTGCCCAAAAATTCGCCCGGGCCACGAATCTCTAAATCTTTCTCGGCGATCACGAAACCGTCGTGGCTGTCCTCCATCACCTTGAGCCGGGTCTGTGCTTCTTCAGAGCGCGCATAACCCGCCAGCAGCATGCAGTACGAGCGGGCAGCGCCCCGGCCCACGCGGCCTCGCAACTGGTGCAACTGCGACAACCCAAACCGTTCGGCGGCTTCAATCACCATCACCGAGGCGTTGGGTACGTCGACGCCGACTTCAATCACCGTCGTACACACCAACACGTCGATTTGGTGCGAGCGAAACGCGCTCATCACCTGCTCTTTTTCAGCGTTCTTCATGCGGCCGTGGAGCAGCCCCACCCGCGCGGTGGGAAAACGCTCGGTCCAGGTGGCGACGCCTTTCGTCGCGTCGGCGAGATCCATTTTCTCTGACTCTTCGACCAGCGGGTACACCACGTAAACCTGATGGCCCGCTTTCAGCTCGGCATCGACGATTTCCCACGCGCTGGGCCGGGCTTTGTCGACGTACACCCGGGTTTGAATCGGCGTACGGCCGGGGGGCAGCTCGTCGATCACCGACACATCGAGATCTCCGTACAACGTCATCGCCAGCGTGCGAGGTATCGGCGTGGCGGTCATCACCAGCACATCGGGCCTCGGCCCCTTGGCCATCAACGCGTGACGCTGCATCACACCGAAGCGGTGTTGCTCGTCGATCACCACCAGGCCCAACTTTTGAAAATCAACCCCGCTTTCAAGCAACGCATGCGTACCCACCGCCACCTTGAAATGGCCCGAAGCAAGCCCTTCGCGCTGGGCACGGCGCTCGGTCACTTTGCCGCCGCCGGTGAGCAACACGGTTTCTGCGCCAATCGGTTTGAGCAGCGCCTGAAACGTACGGTAGTGCTGCTCAGCCAGAATTTCGGTCGGCGCCATCACCGCGACTTGGTAGCCGTCGCTCACCGCCAACGCCGCCGCGGTCACGGCGACCGCCGTCTTGCCCGAGCCCACGTCGCCCTGAAGCAACCGGTTCATCGGCTCGGGTCGCGCCATGTCGCGCGAAATTTGCCCCACCACGCGCTGCTGCGCCTGCGTGAGCTGAAAAGGAAAGAGCGCCTCTGCCTGTTTCAAACCTTCTTGGGTGACATTGAAGGCCGTACCGGTTTTCACCTTCACCCCACGCCGCCGCAACGCCACGCCGAGCTGCAAAAAGAAAAGCTCGTCGAACGCCAGGCGCTGGTGCGCGGGCGACTGCTGCAAATTGAGCTCGTCGAGCGACGCACCCTCGAGGGGAAAATGAATCAACCTGAGCGCATGGCTCAACGGCAACAGCCGCAACTTCGCGGTCAAGCTCTCGGGCAGCGGCTCTTCAATCGAGTCAGCGAATTTTTCAGCCACTTTGAACACCAGCTCGCGCAATGCGCGTTGCTCATAGCGCTCGAAGCCGGGGTACACCGGCACCACCCGGTTGAAGTGAATCGAAGAGCCTTCGGCGTCGTCGGCCGGCTCGACTTCAGGGTGCGGTATTTCCCAGCCGTAAACCGATTGGCGCACGTCGCCCGAGACGACCAACCGCCGGCCCACCGGGTACTTCGCCTTGAGCCACGGGCCCGTTTGAAAATGCGTCGCGGCGATAGAACCGGTGGTGTCGCCGAGCACCGCGCGAAAAGTATTGCGGCCTCCACGGCCACGCGTTTCTTCGACCCGGCGCACTTCGGCGATGAACACTCCCCGCTCGCCCACCGTGAGCTGCGCGATGCGCCGCAAATGCCGGCGATCTTCGTAAACACGCGGCAATAAAAACAGCACGTCACCCACTTTGCGAACGCCCTTTTTGTTGAGCGCTCCAATCAACCGCGGGTTGACGCGCCAACCGACTTTGCCCAGCGGCGTCGAGAGCGGCCCACTGCGCGGAGAAATCGACAACATGCGCGTGGGAGCTTCGGCGTCAGCAGCTGGGGGTGTCTTCGCGGCGCCAGCGACCGGCGTCGCGCGATTCTTGCCTTTCACCGCGCGCGCACGCTTCGGCGGCTCAGCACTGGGCGCCTGCACCTGGGCAGTCGGGGGAGGAATCATCGCCTGCGGAGAAACCTTCGCACTCGGTTGCGGCGACACTTGGTTGCCCAAAAGCAACCCCGCTTCACGCAGCACTCCGAGCAAACGTTTCACCGATGCTTGGCGGGTGCTCGAATCAGCGTGATCGATGTGCGGCAGCTCGGCCTTGAGCACACCTTGCAGTTCGGCCGCCAACCCCGCCTGGGCCGCGCTCGCCACCGCGCCTTCGAGTACCGGCCGCAGCGCTTTGATGGCACCTAAGTTGGCGAAGTCACGGCCGCTGGCATAGGTGAGCGGGCCGACCAGCGCGCCCAACGGGTGAGGCATGAACGACCTCTTGAGCTTAGATGTCTTCGAACTCGACACCGACGATCTCGAACTCGCGGGCGCCACCTGGGCTTTGAATGGTGGCGATATCACCGACCTTCTTGCCCACCAAACCGCGCGCGACGGGCGAGGTAATCGAGATCCACCGCTTTTTGATGTCGGTTTCATATTCACCGACCAAGCGATACGTCGCTTCTTTCTCGGTCTCGCAGTCGACCAACTTCACCGTGGCGCCGAAGACGATTTTCTCGGAGCCTTTGAGCGCGCTGACGTCGATGATCTCGGCGCGAGCGACAACGCCGTTGAGGTCCATAATGCGGCCTTCAATGTGCCCCTGCTTTTCTTTGGCAGCGTGGTACTCGGCGTTTTCGCGCAAGTCTCCGTGCGCCCGGGCCACCTCGATTTCTTGGCTGATTTTAATGCGATCGACCGACTGGAGCTGCTTGAGCTCGTCTTTGATGCGCTTGAGACCCTGAGACGTCATCGGAAAGCTGTCAGCCATGGTTCCTCCCCAAAGGGGCCAAAAAGTACCCTTGATGGGCGCCCGGGGTCTACCTTGACCTACAGGCACTCTTCACTTCGGAGATCCGCCGAACAGTTTACCCGATCTACTGCGGCGTGCGGCCTCGCTTCGGTCTCAAGCACCCTCGCGACGATCCGGTAAACTGTTCGGCGCCCTGGCGGCATTCGCTGTATCGTTGCAGGCCGTGATCTCAGTGAAAGAGCTGGCCGGTATTGCCCGCGGCATGCACGTG
Organism: Myxococcaceae bacterium; assembly: GCA_019694575.1. GTDB lineage: Bacteria > Myxococcota > Myxococcia > Myxococcales > Myxococcaceae > JAIBBR01. Next base: position 9,174 of record JAIBBR010000046.1, on the reverse strand, counting down.
GGCGCCTTCACCCACCAAATGGGGCCCTTCGTTTTGGTGCAACGCCCACCTGACCTGCTGGTGCAGCAGAAGGCAATGGCGTTGGGGGCCAAGCGCACTGTCGCCGTGAGCCGCGATGATCATGACGACGTGTCGTTGCTCTTCGCGTTCGACGACTTGATGGTGGCGACATTGCCGCGGTTGTCTGACGTGGGGGGGAGCTTGACGGTGGGCCGGTTGCCCGACTGCGACGTGGTGGTCGACGACCCCTCGGTGAGCAAGCACCATGCCCGCATCGATTGGGACGATCGCACCCACTACGCGCGGCTTGAAGACCTGGGCTCGTCGAATGGCACGCAGGTAAATGGCGATGAGTTGAAGCGCCCAGTACACGTGCGCGACGGCGACATGATTACGTTTGGTGACGCGCGGTTTTGCTTCTTGATGACCGAAACGCTCTTCAAGCGACTCACCACCGGTCGTTTTCGCGAGGGCCACTAAGTGCTTTCGGTCAAAGAGCTGCGAAACCTGGGGGCTTCACTCAAGCGTGAGGCGTTTCGTAAGCAGCTGGGGCCTTTCGTTTTGATTCAACGGCCTCCGAACACCAGCATTACCCAGACCGATCGCATGGGTTTGCCCGCCAATGTGCAGGGCACTTTCATTTCGAAGAAGCAAGACCCCACCGCGGCGATGCTGGCGATGTTCTTCGAGTTCGAAGATCTGGTGGTGGCGAGTATTCCTCCGATAGAAGGCAATGACGCGCTCTCGGTGGGCCGGCAGCCTGACTGCGACTTGGTGCTCGACGACGGCTCGGTCTCGAAACGGCACGCCGTGCTCACCTGGGACAGCGAGAAAAAGCAGTGCCGGCTGAAAGACTTGGGGTCTACCAACGGCACGTTTTTGAACGCCTCGAGCAAGGTGCGCAGCGAGGTGACGCTGCGTGACGGCGATATTCTTTCGTTCGGCGACGTGCAGTTTTGGTACGTGCTGAGCGAAACGTTGCATCAACGGTTGCAGCCGAAGAGCAGCGCCTTGCCCCGCGGCGTTTAGATCGCAGCTGGCGTCTGCGTGACGAGTTGCGTTAGGGAAACACCGATGGGGTCAACAATGTTGGTTTTGAGCGCTCCCATCGCGCTCTACAAGAGCCTGCCACGCGCCTTTTGGCTGCTGTGGCTGGGTGCGTTGATCAGCCGGCTGGGCAACTGCGTGTTGCCGATGATGGCCATCTACCTGACGCGAGAACGCGGCGTTTCACTCACCACCACGGGCACCCTGGTCGCGCTCTACGGCATCGGCTCGCTCTTTGGCAGCTTGGCCGGAGGCGCGCTCGCCGACCGCATCGGCCGCAAGACGACGATGGTGAGCAGCCTATCGGCGAGTGGAACGGTGATGCTCTTCTTCGGCCAGGCGCATGCATTGCCTGCGCTGGGCATTTGTCTTTTTCTGCTCGGGCTCACCACCGACGCGTTTCGCCCCGCGTGCCAGGCGTACGTGGCCGACGTGGTAGAACCGAAAGACCGCATTCGCGCGTTCAGCGTTCTCTACTGGGCCTTCAACATCGGCTTCGCGGTGGCGAGCGTGATCTCGGGCGTGGTGGGCGATCGCCACTTCAATCTGCTCTTCTTCTTCGACGCCGCCACCACGTTCGCTTTCGTGGGCATCATCATGCTGAAGCTCGTCGAAACCCGGCCCGAAAAGAGCGCACATGCCACCGCTTCGGCGGGCCATCTGCTCACGCCATTTGTCGATCGCATTTTCGCACCGTTTTTGGCGCTCAACTGCGTGATCTCGTTGGTGTTTCTGCAGTTTCAAGTCGCCCTGCCCGCTGCTCTGTCGGCCAAAGGCTTCAACCTGACCCAATACGGCTCAATCATCGCGGTGAATGGTTTTTTGATCGCCATCGCGCAACCCTTGGTGGCCTCGCGCATCACGCCGTTCGCGCGCAGCAATGTGCTGGCCTTAGGCAGTCTGCTGATCGGCTTCGGCTATGCGCTCAACATCGCGGTTGAGCAGGTCAGCTTGGCGATGCTCTCAGTCGCGGTGTGGACCATCGGCGAGCTGTTGTGGATGCCGACCAGCGCCAGCATCGTGGCTGACTTGGCTCCGGCACATTTGCGTGGGCGGTACAACGGCGCCAACAGCTGGTCATGGAGCGCCGCGTCGCTGGTTGCCCCGATCATCGGCACCCAAGTGATGAACCAATACGGCTCACCGGCGCTCTGGTGGAGCGCGCTTGGGTTGTGCATCATTGCCGCGCTCGGCCACTTGGCCACCGGTGCGCGGCGGCGAGAACATTTGGCGTTGATTCCAGGAGCCAGCGGCATGACAGACTGACTGACGATGACGACCATTCCCTTCAAAAGCGCGTTCGACAAGGTAGAGCGGCTGATCGAAGAGCGCTACGGCATACCGGTGAGCATCAGCGACGTGTTGGACCCCAACACCGGCGACTTCGACGGCATGAGCATCAAGCTCGACTACGATCAAGACCTTGAAACAGCCTTCTTCGTCTTGGTGCACCTCTTCGGCCACACCGTGCAGTGGAACCTGTCAGAGGAGTTCCGCGCGCTCGGGCTCGAAACCAGGCCCGGGCAACGCACGCCGGCACAGCTTCAAGCCATCAACCAGTACGAGCGCGACGCTACGCGCTACAGCCTGGCCTTGATGCACGAGGCAGGGGTCACCCACCTCGACGGCTGGCTCACTGACTGGTGGCACGCCGACTGGGCCTTCTTGAAACATTTCTACCAAACCGGTGAGCGCCTCGACTTCAAGGCACTGCTCGAACCGGGCAAGCACACTGTGCTGACGCCATTGCCGATACCCGACTTCACTCCGCAGAAGTGGGTGTCGCGCTGGTCGTTTTGAGCGCGCGGTTACCCGCCGTTCGCGGCTTTGCGAATTGACGCGTCAGCTTCGAGATAGTCTTGCAACGCTTTCACGCCGAGGGGTGCGCGGCTCAGCGCTTCGATGCCGTCAACGGCCATGCGCGCAGCTTGCACTGTCGTGTAATACGGCAGGCCGTGCATCAGCGCCTCGCGGCGAATCGAAAAGCTGTCGGCGATTTCTTGTCGGCCAAACGTGGTGTTGATCACCAAGTTGATCTGCCCATCGACGATCAAGTCCACAATGTTTGGGCGGCCTTCGGTCACCTTCAGCACTTGCGTCGCCGCCACGCCCTTGCCTTCTAAGTAGCGGTGCGTGCCGCGGGTGCAGACGATCTCGAAGCCCAACGTACGCAGACGTTTCGCCAAGTCGACCACCGCCGGCTTGTCGTCGTCTTTCACCGAGAGAAACACCCGGCCTTTGCGCGGCAGCCGCACACCAGCAGCAAGCTGCGCTTTGGCAAACGCCGAGGGAAAATCATCGGCCAGCCCCATTACTTCACCGGTGCTCTTCATTTCAGGGCCCAAAATCACGTCGACGCCCGAGAAGCGCATGAAGGGAAACACCGATTCTTTCACCGCCTTGTGCTTCACCTGAATTTCTTCGGTCTCGCCCAACTCTTTGAGCGTCTTGCCCACCATGCACAGCGCGGCGATTTTCGCGAGCGGCCGGCCGGTGGCTTTCGAAACGAATGGCACCGTGCGCGACGCACGCGGGTTCACCTCGAGCACGTACACAGTCTTGCCCTGAATCGCGAACTGCACGTTCATCAGGCCGACCACGCCGAGCTCGCGGGCCAATTCAGTGGCTTGGTCCTTCATTCGTTCAACCAGATCAGGCGACAGCGAATGCGGAGGCAACGTGCACGCGGCGTCTCCCGAATGCACGCCCGCTTCTTGAATGTGCTCGAGCACACCACCCACCAGCACTGCGCCGGTGCGATCGGCGATCAGATCTAAATCGACTTCGGTGGCGTCTTTGAGAAAGCGATCGATGAGCACCGGGTGCTCAGGCGACGCATTGACGGCTTCGCGCATGTAACGCTCGAGGCTGCCCTCGTCGTAGACAACTTCCATCGCACGCCCGCCGAGCACGTACGATGGCCGCACCATCACTGGGTAGCCAATGCGCTTGGCGATCGCGAAGGCTTCATCAGGCGAACGCGCCACGCCATTTTCAGGCTGCTTCAAGCCCAACTTCTCAATCAACTCGGCGAACCGTTCGCGATCTTCGGCGCGGTCAATCGCTTCGGGCGAGGTGCCCAGAATCTCTAAGCCCGCCTTCTCGAGCGCCACGCTGATACGCAGCGGCGTTTGCCCGCCGAACTGCACAATGGCGCCAATGGGCTTTTCGCGCGCCGACACTTCGAGCACGTCTTCAATGGTGAGCGGCTCAAAATACAACCGGTCTGACGTGTCGTAGTCGGTCGACACCGTCTCGGGGTTGCAGTTGATCATCACCGTTTCGTAACCGGCTTCGCGCAAGGCGAACGACGCGTGCACGCAGCAGTAATCGAACTCGATGCCCTGCCCGATGCGAATCGGCCCGCTGCCCAAGATCAGCACCTTCTTGCGATTCGTCGGAGGCGCTTCGTCTTCTTCGTCGTACGTCGAATAGAGATACGGGGTGTACGACTCGAATTCAGCGGCGCACGTATCAACCCGTTTGTAAACGGGGCGCACCCCATGAGAATGCCGGTAAGCGCGCACGTCGCCTTCAGTCGCCGACAACAGCTGCGCCAAGTAGCGATCAGAAAAGCCCTGCGTCTTTGCGCGACGCAAGGCAGCTTCATCGAGCGCAGAGAGCGACTCTTTGCTCCCCAACACCGCCGACTCGAGCACCAGCGCGCGAATGCGCTCTAAAAACCAGGGGTCAATCGCCGACAAGCGATGCACTTCTTCGACGCTCCAGCCTTCGCGAAACGCTTGCGCCAAAAACCAGGGCCGATCAGGCCGGGGAATGCGCAGCCCTTCGCGCAATGCCAACTGCCGATCAGCGCCTTTGGGGGGCAAATCGGGAGACTCGAACGCCAGGCGGGTGGCCTCCATCGAACGCAGCGCTTTGGCGTACGCTTCAGAGAAAGTGCGCCCAATCGCCATCACCTCACCGACCGAGCGCATCATCGTGTTCAGCGTGCGATCAGCGTGGGGGAACTTCTCGAAATTGAAGCGGGGAATTTTCACCACCACGTAATCGAGCGTGGGCTCGAACGACGCCGGCGTGTCGCGGGTGATGTCGTTCTTCAGCTCGTCGAGCGTGTAACCGAGCGCGAGCTTCGCGGCGACTTTCGCGATGGGGTAACCCGTTGCTTTCGACGCCAGCGCGCTCGAACGAGACACGCGCGGGTTCATTTCAATCACCACATAGCGGCCATCTTTTGGGTTCACTCCGAATTGAATGTTGGAGCCGCCAGTGTCGACGCCGATTTCACGAATGATCGCCAACGATGCTTGCCGCAGCCGTTGATATTCTTTGTCGGTCAACGTTTGCGCGGGAGCGACGGTAATCGAATCGCCGGTGTGCACTCCCATCGGGTCTAAATTTTCGATGGAGCAAATGATGATCACGTTGTCTTGGGTGTCGCGCACCACTTCGAGCTCGTACTCTTTCCAACCGAGCACTGACTCTTCGATCAGCACCGTCGAGGTGGGGCTGGCCTTGAGCGCTCCCCGCACCAATTGCTCGTACTCGTCGCGGTTGTACGCGATGCCGCCGCCGGTGCCGCCCAAGGTGAAGCTGGGGCGAAGAATAGCGGGAAAACCGATGTCTGAAATCAGCGCCTGGGCTTCTTCCCAATTGCGGGCGTAACCGCTTTTGGGCAACGGCACGCCGATTTTCTGCATCGCCGCTTTGAAGAGCTGACGGTCTTCAGCCTTGTTGATCGCCTCGAGTGACGCACCAATCAATTCGACGCCGTGCTTCTCGAGAATGCCCTGCTCAGCGAGCGCCTTGGCCAAGTTGAGCGCGGTCTGCCCGCCCATCGTCGGCAAGAGCGCGTCGGGCTTTTCGACTTTGATAATTGCCTCGGCGGCTTCGACCGTAATCGGCTCAATGTACGTACGCGCCGCGAGATCAGGGTCGGTCATGATCGTCGCCGGGTTGGAGTTGAGCAGAACCACCTCGACCCCTTCTTCTTTCAGCGATTTGATCGCCTGGGTACCCGAGTAGTCGAACTCACACGCCTGGCCGATGATGATGGGTCCCGAACCGACCACCATGACCTTCTTCAAGTCGCTGCGTTTGGGCATCGGGACCCACCGCATAGCAGTTTTCTCGCCGGAACTTTAACGGTAACTTGGCCTTCAACATGGCCTTGCGCGCGCTAATTTTGATTGCACTCTTGACGCAGACCCCTGAACCCGAAGTGGCCCCTGAGCCGACGCCCGCGGCTGAAGCACCGGCAGAGAAAGCTGCTGCCGCCGCCGAAGCTCCCAAACCCAAGTCCTTCACCTTCAAGCCCGGCACCCTCACCCGTCCCGAAGACATCGCCAAAGAGCTCGAGAAAATTCACGGTCTGTCTCCCGAAGAGCAAATGCAGAAGATGCAAGAGTTGATGAAGCGCCTGCCCGACGTGCGCGGCCTGGCCCCAGCGGGCTTGCACGGCGAGGCCTATGCCAATTACCTCGCGCTGCCCGAAGGCGACCAAGCCTCGGTGGTGGCGAGGCATTTTTTCAACCAACTCATTGCCGGCAATGCCCGCGCGGTCACCGAAGTCGCGGCGCTGCCTTTTCAACTTGAAGATCGCCGCATCAGCTCGGGTGACGAGCTGTTTCAAGAATGGGTGCGGGCCCTGCGTGCGAAGCGCAGTGACTTGCTGACGCTCTATGGCATCGAGATGTTGTCGCCGGCCCAGATGGAAAAGAAATACGGCAAGCCCCCTGCGCGGCTGTCGAACCTGCCGTGGAAGAACAGCAAAACGGTCATCGCGGTGGCGAACTTGTCAGGCCACGCAGCGGTGGCAGTGCTCAAGCAGCACCCCTCGGGCATCGGCTGGCAAGTCGTCGGCTACCACGACTGACGGCGGCGACTACGGAGGCGCTATTTTCGCCCAGCGAAATGAAGGGTTCGCCGGCGTACCCGCAGCGTCGTAGTACCCCACCATTTGCAGCTTGAAGTACGCGTCGTCGGTGCTGTGAATCACGTACGTGAGCTCTGTTTTGGCGGTGAGCTTGTGCTTGCCCAAGTCGTAGTAGTACCAGCCGCCTTCGACCGCAGTGAACACGCCTTCTGAACCGTCTTTGCGGTAGCCGTCGGCCGGAGCCTGCGTCAGCGCATCAAAATCGGCATTCAGCAGCACCGCCGCTTCGACGTTGCCCAAGCCGCCACCGCCGCCGTTTAGGGTAATGGTGAAGCGCTGAAATGAAAGCTCCCAGGTGTTTTTGTCGAGCGCGTCGCCCGTCGAGAGCTCCTCAGCCTTGTCTAAATCGACGTAGACAAAACCTTCTTTGTTGGTGGCGTCGACGAATGACAGCGTGGTGCCGTCACCCTGCGCTTCAGCGGTGAAATGGCCCGTGCCCGACAGCTCCCCGTCAAACGGGTAGTCTTTGATCAAATCTGGCGCGCAACCCGCCATGCCCACCCAGAGCATTGCGCACCACATTCTGCCCAACACGCGTGTCATCGCCTTCATCAGTATTGTACCTGCAGCGCCAAATGCGCGCCGCGTGGAGGCCGAACCAAGAACTGGGCATCGACCGCGTTGAGCAAGTTCGACGCACCCGCTGAAATAATCAGCCAATCGAACGGCTGGTAGGTGAGCTGCACTTCGAGATCGACATACGGAGGCACCCAAATCGTGGTGTCCACTCCGTCGCCGTCGTCATCTAAATAAAAGGGGCGCGCGCTCGAGACCGAGCCCCGCACTACAATCTCTAACCCATGCGGGCGGTACTTGGCGCCGAGCTGAAAATTGGCGCGGTGCATGGCGCGGCCCTCGAGTGGCCGGCCCTTGGTGTTGTCGCGCGTGTCAGTCAACGTGTAACCCACTTCGATAAAGGCTCCCCGCGAGAGCCGAACCCGCGCGCTCGTCTCTAAACCCTGCGTATATGCCGACGCGATGTTGCCGTACGCGAAGATGGCAGGGTTATCGACGTCGACCGGAGCATCGGTTTTCACGGTAATCATGTCGGTGATGTCGGTACGAAAGGCGCTGAGCGAAAGAAGCCACCCTTCCCACTTGGGCCGGTAGTCGATCGCCACATTCACGCCTTGCGAGCGCTCGGCCTTCAAGTTGGGGTTACCGGTGACGATGTAGCCGACCCCTGGGTTTTCAAAGAGCAAGAGCAGCTCTTGAAACGACGGAGAGCGAAAGCCCCAGCCGTACGCGGCGCGCACGGTCCACGAGCGGTTGGGGTCATACTTGAGCGCCAGACGGGGCGACTGGGCACCTCCGAATTGAGAATCGAAATCGACGCGCAACCCCGGCACCAACCGCAGCTTGCTCTTCGCGCTTTCGGGCAGCAGATCGATCTCGGCCTGACCGTACAGACCAAACCGTTGTCGTTGTCCGCCGTGGCCCACCAAACGATCTGACGAGAGGCTCTCGGTGAGCAGCTCCACGCCGCCCATGAAGCCATGCGTGCCAATGCGCTTTTCGCCTTGCACGGTACCCTGCCACTGCTTGTCGAGGGTGCGGGTAAACTGATCTAACGCGCGGGAGCCAACTTGATCTTGCAACAGCTGATCGCGGTACAGGTTGTAGCCCAGACTGGCTGACACGTCGGTTCCCGGGCTGGTGGTCAGCTTGCCTCCCACCATCGCGTCGAAGGTTTCAGTGCGGTTGCGGCGGCGAAAAATGGCGCCGGTGTTCGACAAGTCGACCGCTTGCTCGTCGCGCCGCATGTACCCGCCGCGCGCCTTCACTTCGCCTTTTTCAGGCACCACGTAACGGGTCGACAAATCGCCGTCGTAGCGAATGAAGCCCGCGCCGCTGGTGGCGGGGTCTTCAGGGTTCAAATCATAAGGAATGGCGCCTCGGTAACCGCCGCCGCCGCGCGCCTCCCAGTTGCCAACGCGGGTGCCCGCGGTGCCGCGAATATCGAGATCGCCGCCTTGGCGAATGTCCCACTTGCCGCGGGTGCCCATGCTGCCACGCACCGCACCCTCGAGCGGTTTCTGCACGCGGCGGGTGATCAAGTTGATCACGCCTCCAATCGCGTCGGCTCCGTAGAGCGCGCTCGCCGGGCCCTTGGTGATTTCGACCCGCTCGATGTCACGCAACGAGAACCGTGAGAGATCAATGGTGCCACCGACGCGGCCGTTGACGCGCTCGCCGTCAACCAGAATCAGCACATATTCAGGGTCTAACCC
>JAIBBR010000189.1 GCA_019694575.1 Myxococcaceae bacterium | reverse complement strand
CCGTCACCATTCACGTCGGCCGCGCCCGTCAACGCCGAGCGCACCGCGTGACTGAAGATGCCCGACTGAAACGCTGACCACTCGTACACTTCGGCTTCGGCACTGGTGGAAAGCAGCACGCCCACTTTGGGCAAACGCTGCGAGAGCTCCAACGCCGCATCAGCTGGAGTCGCAAAGTGCCGGCCGCCCGGCTTTCTCGGCGCGAGCACAAAGTACGAATTGCAGCTGTCGAGAATCACGTGCATCTCGTCGGCGTCGACTTCTTTCAACGCCGCCACCAAGTCGTCACCGGTGAACGCGCCGTCAGCGAGCTCGATGAAGCCTCGGCCTCTGTCGACATCGCCGTGGCCTGCGAAAATGAACCAGGCGCGGGTGTGATGACCCGCCTGCTTGCCCTGGCGAATCGCGGTGACCATCTCTTGAAACGACTGCTTCAGCACTTCTCGCGTGGGCTTCACCGCCCTGGTCAACGTCTCGGGGAAAAGCCTCGCCGTGTCATCGTCAGCCGTGGTGAGCAACCGCAAATTCTCGGGCGCGAGCGACGCACGAAACACTTCTGCATATTTCACCGCGTCATCGTCGGCGTACTGCAGCGAGCGCCGGCCCAGCACCGGGCTCTGGTTGTTGCCCACCACAATTGCAAACGACGTATCGCCCGCAGGGGTAGCCGCGGCGGCCAGCGCCAAAATGAAACCCAGCATTTCCTTCTCCTTGTTGAGCCTTAGGGTGCCGGCTCGATTCGTACCGGCTGTCTCCACACCACACCCGGCAAGCTCACCTGCGTGCCTACGCGGCGAGCCGCTTCTGCTTGCTCCACGGCTTCAACATTCAGCGCTTCGTCAACAACCCACGTCACCAATTCGCCGTCACCTGCAGCAGGGTTGGCGGGAATGAACGACCAAGGCATCAACGCGTCGCTGTCTGACACGGGCAGCTCGGCCAGCAAGGGCGGCGGCTCATCAGCCGGCCACGCGGGCGCCACCCAATGCACTTCGCCCGCGCCATCGACAAGAAATGCCGCCAAGTAAAGGGGCCGCGTCTTCTCGATGTTGCGGTACCAAACGACGAGCGGTGTCTCGGCCATGAGCGAAGCCCGGGCAGCCCACTTCTGGCCGGCATTCAACGCCGAGCGCACTTCGACGCTCACCCGTTGCCGCCACTGGGTGTTTCCACCCCGCGCGGTGAAAGTGCCGGGAGCACCCGGGCGCCACCACACCGCCACGCTCGCCAACGCTGCCGTCGCGGCGACCGCCAATGGCACCCAACGGCGACTCCATTGAGGCTGACGCTCTGTCTCGCGCACCCGTTTCATCACCTTGCGCACGCGCTGTGCGTCAGGCTCGGCCAAAGGCTTCGCCAATGCACCCAGCAGCGCCCGCGTCTCTTCAAGCTGCGCCGCGCACACCGTGCAGGTTTGCACATGCTCGCGAACCGTCTGCGCTTCACGTTCAGGCAAGTCACCTTCGAGTAACCGCGGCCACGTTTCAGAAGAAGGGCAGGGCTTCATCGGCTCACCTCCCGTTGCGCCGTACGGAGCTGTTCTACCGCGCGAAACACCCGCGCCCGGGCGTTGCCTTCGCTGCAGCCGCACACCAGGCCGATGGCGCGGTAGTCAAGGCCCTGCTCGAAACGCAACAACACCGCTTCACGCAACAGCGGCGACAGTTTGCGCACTTCATCATGCAACCAACGCCCGCGCTCGGCGTCGAGCAAGGCCTCGAGCGCTGACGCGGGTTCTGCCGACAACGGCGTGTTGCGAGCCTGCTCATCGGCGCGTAACCACCGCCGCCACCAGCGTTGGTGATTTCGGCAATGGTTGACGGCCAAGGTGAAAAGAAACGCGCTGAACTGTTGCCGCGATTGGTACCGTGCCCGGTGGCTCCACAGCGAAACAAACACCTCTTGAGCCAGCTCTTCTCCGTCTACTTGGTTGCCGACGAAGCGCGTGCAAAACGACACCACCCGGTGCAAGTGCCGCTGCGCCAACGCTTCGAAGGCGCGCGCTTCGCCGCCAGCGGTCAACGCCATCAACGCGTCATCGCTGGGCGCCTGCACCAGGCTGCCACCGCCGCTGACGACCGTTAAATGAGGTGTGTTCTGACTACCCATTTTGACTGCCTAGAACACCGGGCCCACCCCTGCGTTACATGGAAAATACAGCCAGCGCTTTTTCATCAGACACGCGCGCAGGAGACTCCGCCATTGGCCCCGTGCCCGGCGAAGTGACAATGCACATCACCACATAGTGCATCCACGGGTCGCTCGGGCGCTGTGAAGTGCCCACCGCCAGCGACACTTCAATCGGTTCGTTCTGGAGCAGCACTTCGTCGAATTCAAAATTGTCGATTTCGTTTGTTTCAACCCAAAAGGCCTGCGCTGAGCGGTTCAATTCAGTCACGCTGCGCTTGAGCAACTGGTCCATCACGGGGCGCGCGGCTTCGCCTTTGGCCAGCGCATTCACCGCTTCGTCATTGCCCGCCAGCACCTTCAGCTTCGCGGGCGGAGCGCCTTTTTCAGCACGCAGCTTGTTGAGCCGCGCCAGCACTTTGCCTTCCAGCTCGGTGCGGTGCGACGCTTCCATCAACGTGTACGTGCCGATGATGGCGGCTCTGACTTTCTGCTCGTCATCGAGCAGCGGGCCGAACGACACCACGCTCGCATTGGGGTTGAGCAACGTGCGGCGGCCCTGCGGGTGCTCGAGCATGTCGACCACCAGCGACGCGATGTCGCCCGGCACTGGCGCGAGCGACGAATCGAAATCGCCATCGCGCAACGGCTTGCCCACGCTCCACCCCGCGCGCACGCCGAGCACCACTTTGTCGGCAATCGTCTCGTCATTGTGCGCTCCGAAAATCGCGGCGAAATAGTGCGGCGCCAACTTCGCCGCCATCGCACTCTCAGCATCAGACAACGTCAACGGCGCCTGGCCGGCCGACTTGCGCACTTGGTTCACCAGCGACACGAAGACTTTCGCCGGAGCTCCAACGCTCGCCACCAACCCTTCGCGCGACGCAGCCTGATACATATTGGTGGGCGATTTTGCCGGCCACGCCAGCACGCGCAGCAACAAGTTGCCAAGCAAGCGGCCCGACTGAAACACGTGCAGCTCGATGCGGGTATGCGCATCTTTCAAGTTGACCGGGCAGCGAAAAGAAAACCGCGGCAGTACGATTTGTGGGTCAGGCACGCAGTCGGCGAACCCATAGGCACCTTGGTTGATGCTGCCCGCCAGGTGCTTGGCGTTAATCAACAATTCGCCAGTCATGCGAACCGTGCCGTCATCTTGGGGAAAGAGCGAAACCGGCTGCACAGCCGCGGTACGCACTCCAGTCGCAATCATTGCCACCGCGCGACCTTGGTGACGGCCAAACCACACCCCGGCAATGCGATTGCCGCCCACCAACGATTGGCCGAGCATCTTTTCGAAATCGGCCTTCCAGTCGGCGAACAGCTTCTCGTCGGGCACCGTGGCGGGCACTTCGCCCGAAAGGTACGTGGTGAAAACACGCTCGGCGGCCGTCGCGCACCGGCCATAAATGAATTCAGACAGCCCGTCAGACGGGCGGCCTTGCTTCGCCAAGAAGAAGAGGCCCATTTCGCGCGCTATGCACGCCATGTCTTCAGTCGCCTGCAAGGTGCCCTGCTTCTGCGCCACCCGTGCGGCGAGCAGCTCGTCCCAAGACGAAGTCGCGGTGTGCAACACGTGCTCAAGCGTTTGCGGAAACGGGCCCTTCAGTTCCCACTGGTCGACGAACACGACGTTGTCTTTTTTCGCCGGAGCCGGCGGTGCCTGTTGGGCGAGCGCTTCCATCTGCGCGGCGCTGGGAAATTCAGCCGAAGCGGCGCCGTGAGCACACGCCAAGGCCAAGACAGACAAAACAACCGGCAACAGAAAGCGAACCATGGCAACGAACCTTTCGGGTACTTGAAAGGGCGCGCCTTTACCGCGACAGCAGCGTTTTCTCGAGCAAACGTGGTTTTCAGATGCGCAGCGGCTGCGAATTTAACGGCGGTACTTCAGCGCATTGTCTCGCAGCTCAGTCGAGACAATGGCGATGTTCTCGTCATCAACGATGCGCGGCACCAGCTGCTTCGCCGCGCTCTCTTTGAGCGCTTGCCCGGGCACTTTCTGCAGCACCGCCGCCACCTGCACGCAGGTGAAGCGGTTGGTCTGTGCCGCTGAGCTGACAACGCCTTCAATGCCGCTCACCGAAAACTGATTCTTCTCGAGCGCTCCCAACAGCTGCTCGAAGCTGTCAGGCGCCATGCCCTGCAGCAAAGGCGCCACCGGTGCGGCTGGAGGAGGCCCCACCGCGGCGGCGTTGGACCAACGGTAAGCGTAACGTTGGTCACCGATACGAACGGTGCCCGTTTCCACCCCGCCGGCGCGCTTGCCTTCAAAACGAATCTCGAAAATTTTGCCAAACACACTGGGAGACACCGGCCCAAAGACGTCGGCATTGCAGTCGAGACAGCGCGCTCGCAACTTCAGCGCCAGCGTAAGCTTGGCCACGGTGACGTTGTTCTCACTCAACACCGCGGTGGCGAGCCGACCACTCGCTTCTTCGCTGATACACAGCTTGCCGTTGCTCGAATTGCCACGGCTCGACAGCTCGAAGCAGCGGTCACGTGCCACCGCGCCGGTCGACAGCGCCAACAACACCGCGACCCATTGAAAACGGTTGCTCACGGCTTCACCTTCACCATTGCTTCACTTTTCGCGCTGCCACCTTTGATCAGCAGCCACTGCCGGCCGAGGGCGTTCGCCTTCTTGGTCAGCGCTCTGGTGTCGCCACCCGCCAAAGCCTGCGCCGCCCTGGCAACCCGCACGGCGTCGTAGGCCTTGAGCAATTGCTGTGACTCGGCGAGTCGCCTTTGAGCGCTGGGCGTCGTCGACGGCGAGGCAAAAAAAACCGCGAATACGACTGAAAATGGCCACGAAAACCTCCCCAAAACCTGTCGAAGGTTATCGTGCACCAAGGCCCAAAGTTGCGCGCCGTTTATACGCGCCAACAGCACGCATTCATTGTGATTTCAGTGGTGCCGTGAGCAACTTTTCGAACGCCAACAATGCACGCAGGCCTTCTTCGTCGAGGGTCATTTCTTTGCCGTCCAACTCCAGCGCCTCCAACGCGCCCGCAGTGGGCTGGGCCCGCCACTGGGCTTGGCCTGACCCATCGAGTGGCGCAGGCCACGCCGTGCCATCTGAAAAGCGAAGCAACGAAATGCCCGCTGCGGGGCGCTCAGCGCACGGCGTCTCTTTGAGATTGAGCACCCGTTCGCCCTTACCCGTTTCTTTGCTCTCACCTGAACGCGCGTACTGAACCAGCCCCACCACCAACGCGGGCACACCCACCACCAAAGTGCCAATCGACCACGCCGTCGCCAGTTGCCGCGTCGAAGGGCCGGTTTGCTCCAGCCCTCCACGCAGCGAGCGCTCGGGCGCTGGCGACAACAGGGGCGTGATGCCCAACAAAACACCGCCCGCCAACGTGGTGCTGATGCCCGCGCTCAACGTTGCCCCTGCGCCTGGTACGTACTGCTCGGTGGTGCGGTACTCGATGAATTCTTCCACCGTTTCTTTCTGACACGCGGCGTACGCGGTCAACCGGGCGGTGAGGAGCGAGCCGTCGAGCGTGAATTCGGCACGCACCCCTCCGGGCAACTGTTTCTCGCGCTCGAAGGTACGCAAGGTGGGCCCTCGCTCGGTGCGCACCGTCTTCTCGACTTGCACGCAGCCAGCGAAAAACGCCACCCAGAGAACAATGAAAAACCGCACGCGACGCAGACTTATAGCGGGTTTGTGCCATGCACGCGCCGTTCGAATGGCGCTGTTGGCTTGTCGCTTGAACAAGGCGGCCCGGGCTGCTGATTCAGAGTAGAACGCCCCCATGGCGTATGTCTCTCTGACGTTAGAAGTCGCAGTGAAACAAAACGAAGCGTTGCAAGACGCGCTGCACGCGCTCAAAACGACAGGCCTCGAAGTGCGCGATGGCAGTGCGCTGCCGATGCCTGGTCAACAGCAACCGAAAAAAGGCGCCGCGCTCATCGTGGCTTATTTCGAAAACCGCCCCCAGGCCACCAAGGCGTGGAAAGCGGTGCAACAAGCGTTTCCCCAAGTGAAGGGCGCGCTGGAAAAAGTCGAAGACCGCGACTGGTCGACCGAATGGCGCTCGCGCATTCGCCCGGTGCAAGTGGGCCGGCTGTGGGTGGGCCCTCCGTGGGAAAAAGCCAACGCCCCCAAAGGCAAAACGCAGCTCATCATCGAGCCGAAAATGGCCTTCGGCACCGGAGACCACCCCACCACCTCGCTCTGCCTCGCCGCGGTCGATGACTTCATGAAGGCCCACCCCAAGGCGTCGGTGCTCGACGTGGGCACCGGCAGCGGCGTGCTCGCATTCGCCGCCAAAAAACTGGGCGCCGGCAAAGTGGTAGGCACTGACAACGACCCCCTCTCTATCGAGCTGGCGCATGAAAATGCAGAGGTCAACGGCATCGAAGGTGTCGCGCTCTCTACCCAGACGCTCGGGCAGGTAAAAGGCACCTTCGATTTGGTGCTGGCCAACATTCTCGCCAACACGCTGGTGATGCTCTCGCCGCTCATCGCTTTGAAAGTGAAGAAGCATTTGGTGCTCGCGGGTGTGCTGGTGCCGCAACGCGAAGAAGTCGAAGCCGCCTTCGTGGCGCAAGGTTTGAAACCCGCCGGGCACGTGGTTCAAGGCGAGTGGGTTCGTCTCGATTTCGAAGCGGGTAAATGACGAATGCGCCGCTTGCTCTTACGCGATGCCGCGCCGGGTGAACGGGTGTTGCAAGGCCCGGGGTTTCACCATTTGGCGCGGGTGCTGCGCGCCCGTGAAGGCGATGCGCTCGAAGTGTTCGACGGGCAAGGGCGCACTTTTTCTGCGCGGCTGGTTCGGCTCGAAATTGACCGCGCGCATTTGGAGCTCGACGCAGCCGTCGCTTCACCTCGGCGCCGCGCCATTACCCTGGTGCAGGCATTTCCCAAAGCTGACCGGTTAGAATGGGTGCTGCAAAAAGGCACCGAGCTCGGCGCCACGGGTTTCTGGCCGGTGCAGGCCGAGCGCTGCGTGGTGAAGTGGAAAGAAGACGGCGGCAAGAAAGTTCAGCGGTGGCAGCGCATTGTCGAAGAAGCCGCTCGGCAGTGTGAGCGGGCCGATGTGCCGCAGGTTTTTTCACCGGCAGAGGCCCAGGCCGCGGCACGCACGCTGCAACAAACCCACCGTTTGGTTTTGCTCGACGAAGAAGAACGCGAGCGCACCTTGAGCGCGGCGGTCGCGGCTGAATCGACCCAGCAGCCGTTGGCGTTGCTCATCGGCCCTGAAGGCGGCTGGGCGCGGCATGAAGCGGACTCATTCAAGGCAATGGGTGCGGTGCCCGTCACGTTGGGCAGGCAAGTGTTGCGCACTGAGACTGCGCCGCTCGCGGCGTTGGTGGTGATTCGTCATTTCGATGGTGAGTTGGGTT
>JAIBBR010000045.1 GCA_019694575.1 Myxococcaceae bacterium | reverse complement strand
TAACCGCGGCTCGCCGGCATTGAGGAGCAACTGGCCAAATCATTCTTAACCAACTGAATTTCAATAGAATTCAAAAAAGCGCAGCGCCTTGTCACGTTTTGCGCCCCTCGTGAATTCGCCCATTCAAAAGCGGCTGAATGGTCGGCCGCTCCAATGGAGAAGCAGATGAAGCGCATTTTCGAAGTGGCTGAGCAGTCATTCAAAACATCGTGGACGCACAAGTCGTTGTGGTTTTTTGGGCTCTTCGTTGTTGCCGCCGGCGGCGGTGGCAGCAGAAGCGGTGGTCATCGCGCAAGTGAAGCTGCCTCCCAGTTGCCCGACTGGGTGGGGCCGCTGTTGGTCATCGGTCCGCTGCTGGGCTTGCTCGCACTGGTGATGCACTTGCTGAGCGAAGGCGCGTTGATTCGCGCGGTGAAACGCGCACGCGACGGCAACCACGTGCGTGTCGGCGAAGCGATGCGCGCCGGCTTGAAGACGGCTCCCAAAGTGCTCGGCGTGAAGTTGCTGGGCGGCATGGCGATTGTCGGCACCCTCGCGGCCGTCGCGGTGCCCATCTTTCTTTACATTTTCGACGTGCTGTCGATGCCAGCCGCCATTCTCATCACCTTGCCGATTCTCGCGGTCGCCGTGCCGGTGCTCATCACCTTGTCATTGGCGATAGAGATTGCCCTGCGCGTTGCAGTGCTCGAAGACAAAGGCGTGCTCGAATCGTGGCGCGGCGCACGGGCCTATTTATCAGGCCGCTTAATCGACTCGCTGCAACTGTTGGTGCTCTCGGCGGTGGCACAAGCGGGCTTCGTGTTGGCGGCGCTGATGGTGGTGTTGCCGTTCGCGGCGGTGGGCGTTGCCATTTGGGCGCTGGGAGGCAGCATTCTCGTCTCGGCCATCACCGCGGGTGCACTGGCGTCTCCTTTTTTGCTCACGCTCGTGGGGGCGCTGGGCACCTTTCGTTCATCAGTGTGGACACACGGGTTCTTGAATGCCCGCGCTGAAGAGGCGGCGTAACGGCGATGTTCGTTTTCTTCGCCACCTTCTACACGTCGGAACCGGCGAATAACCCCGGTGAAGAAGAAATACAGCAGTGGGTCAGGGCCGCTCGCGTGGGCAACGCACGGGCGGCCCGCCGCTTGTACGACGTGCACGTGGCGCGGGTGTTTCGAGCGGTGCGTGGCTTGTGTAACAGCGAGGCCGAAGCTGAAGACGTCACCCAAGACACCTTCATCGACGCGCTCGGCCACTTGAACCGTTACGCGCCTGAAAAGGGCAAGCCATTCATGCTCTGGCTCGCCACCCTGGCGCTGAACCGGGCTCGCAAGCGCCACCTTGGCAACAAGCGCGAAACAGCCACTGACGACGCGCAGCTCCACCTCGCGCTCGAAGCGAAGCCTGGCGGCTTGAGTGAAGAAGCGCTGATTCGCCGGCGCACGTTGCTCACACTGCTGGCCACTTTGCCTGAACGAGACCGGCGCGTGGTTTCACTCTATTTCGGCGCCGAGTTGTCAGCTGACGAAGTAGCGCAAGCAGTGGGCACCAGCGCCGCCAACGTTCGAAAAATCTGTGAACGGCAAGCTGCGAATTTACGCGAGCAATGGAAAGGCAGTGAACCATGAAACCGATGCAGCAGGCCTTCACCACGTTGTCTCCCAGCAAAGAAACGGTAGAGGCAATGGCGCCCAACGCGATGGCCGCATGGCAAGCACGCCCGCGCGCGCTGTGGCGTGAATGGCTCGACGTGTTGTGGGCAGCGCCGCTGCGAAATGGAGCGTGGGTCGCAGCAGCCACGCTGGTGCTGTTCTTTTCACCTCTGGGCAGTCTGCTCAGCGCGCTGCTGTCGATGCCGAAGTCAGAAGCAATGCACGCCGAACGCTTGCCCGACAGGCCGCACCCATCATCGAATTCTAAAATGGCTTCTCGCCATTGACGGGCAGCCTGGTTGACGGCGACACGACGCTATTTTCTTGACTTCGCACGCTTGTGCGCCTTCACGGTTTTGCCGCTCTTCTTTTTATAGCTGCGCACTTTCACTGTTTTGGCGCGGCCGTGAACCCACTGTGAATCTGCCGCGAAACTGGGCGCGCTGGTGAACAAGAACGCAGCCAGCAACACGAAAACGGCTTTGTGCATCATGGTTGTTACCCCTAAGTGAAGACAGCCAAAGAGTTTACCGCGCCCTCTCAATGGCCCGCCAGACGGTGAGCGCTTCACGCACAGCCTTCACGTCATGGGTGCGAACGACATCAGCTCCTGCCTGCGCCGCCCACAGCTCGCTCGCCACCGTGCCCACGCCACGCTCCAACGGAGGCCGACCACCCAGCACCGCGCCGATAAACGACTTGCGTGAAGTGCACACATAGAGCCGGCAGCCGAGCAACTTGAGCTGCGACAAGTGCTTGAGCACGAAAAGACTCGGCTCGGGCGTGGCGCCCAAGAAAAAACCCATGCCCGGGTCTAACAGCACACGTTCTTTCTTCACCCCGGCGCGCTCCAACACCGCGAGCCGCTCTGAGAAGAACGCCACCATGTCGTTCATCAACCGTGCATGCGGCTGCTCTTTCACTTCGGCACGCGGCCCCGCGTTGCGCGCGAACATCAACACCACCTGCGCGTTGCTCGCCGCCACCGCTTCAACCGCGCCTTGGGCACGCAGCGCGTTGACGTCGTTCACCATGGCCACGCCTTCACGCAGCACCGCGGTCATCACCTCGGGCTTGTACGTATCGACCGACACTTTCGCGCCCTGGCCCACGAAATGACGCACCACTGGCAACAACCGCTCGCGCTCTTCTACCGCGCTCACCGCTTGGCCCTTGGGGTTTGACGATTCAGCGCCGATGTCCAGCCAGTCAGCGCCGTCGGCGAGCAGCTTTTCGCCCTGCGCAATCGCGGCGTCGGTGGTGACGAAACGCCCGCCGTCAGAAAACGAGTCGTGCGTCACATTGACGATGCCAGCCAGCGCGGTCATTGGTTGAGCAGCCACAGCCAAATCGCCAAGAAGCCGAGGCCAGTGGCTCCTACGAAAACAGTGCCGGCAATCACCATGAAGCGAATTTTGCGCCGCGCCTTGCGCTTGGCTTTCGCATCACGCGCGCTCTCTTCGTGGGTCTCTGATTCAGACGCTTCGATTTCTTCAACCAATGACGGCTCATGGCTGGGCTCTTGGGTGAACTGCACTCCGAAGCTGACCCGCGCGGGGTTGATTTTACCTTTTAGCTTCAAAAGCGGAGGCGGCTCCAACGGCACCGCGACACGGGCGGGCCGTTTCACGCCGGTCGGCTTGAGCAACGGCAGCCGCGGGTCATCTTGTATCGTCGGGGTAGAATCATCATCGCGGCGAGCCCGCTTCAGGCTCCCTCTCGCGGTCGTCTCTTCACTGACCCGCACTTCTTCTTCAACCGCGAGCAATTCGTCATTGTCAGGCGCCAACACCGCGGTGTGCTCAAAGGCCAACGCATTGGGAGGGACGACTATCAACTGCTTCTGCTTTTCGGTCGGCCCCGGCACAATCGCGCCGTCGAGTTGACGCAGCACCGCGTCTTCGACGTCTTTTTCTTCTTTGAAAACACGGCTCAACAACTCACCCAACTGCCGCTCGTCGCTCTGGGGCGAATAGCGCACGCGCAGCTTACGCAACGCTTCACCAAAGGCTTGCGCCGACCCAAACCGGTCATCGGGGTGGCGGCCCAACGCCCGCATAATTGTCGCGTCGACGTCGGGGTGCAGCGCGTTGTTATACATCGAGGGAGCCTCCCACGTAGGGCTCGCCGCGCGGCGCCACCGTTCAACCGGGTCGCCTTTTTGCGGCAGCGCGTGCCACGCCAAGAGCTCCCACAGCATCACCGCGCACGAGTACACGTCGGCACGGCCATCAACCGGTTGCTTGCGCGCTTGCTCGGGCGCCATGTACGTCAAGTTGCCAATCACGATGCGCGGCGCGGTTTGCTCTTCTTTCAACGTCGACTGCGCGGCCCCAAAGTCGATGATTTTCACTTCGCCGCGGTAGCTGATGCACACGTTGGCGGGCGACAAGTCGCGGTGCACCAAAAGCAACGGCTGGCCGTTGTCGTCTTGGGCTTCGTGCGCATATTCTAACCCTTCGCACACCTTTTCACCCACCAGCAGAATCAGCCCCAGCGGCATTTGCTGCTTGCGCTCGCGCAGGCGTTTGGCAAAGCGCGACACTGTCTTGCCCTGCACATATTCCATCGTCAGGTAGTACTCGCCGCTGTAGTCGCCCATCGCGTACACGCGCGCGATGTTGGGGTGCTGCAGCTTCACCACCACCCGTGACTCGTCGCGAAACCGCCCCACGAAGGCCCGGTTTTCTACCAAGTTGGGCAACACCTTTTTCACCACGCAGGCCCGCCGCCCGTTGACGGTAGAATGGCGCGCCAAAAACACTTCTCCCATGCCGCCGGCGCCAATACGCCGAACGAGCTCGTATTCGCCGAACATCACGGGCGAAGAAGGTGTGGGGTCGACCAGCATCGAAGGCGTCTTGGGCACGAGACTTTCTCTGTGAGAGAGCCCTTAGCGCAACTTCAAACAAAGGCACGGGCGGGCCTCTTGTTTGGCTATAAAAGGCACCCTCATGACCGTCGCCATCATCATGGGCAGCGCATCAGACTTCGAAACCATGCGCCCCGCCGCCGAGCTGCTGGCAGGCTTTGGCGTGCCTCATGAAGTCAAAGTGGTGAGCGCCCACCGCACACCCGAAGAAATGGTGGCCTACGCCAAAGGTGCGCAGGCGCGCGGCATCAAAGTCATCATCGCCGGCGCGGGCGGTGCCGCTCATTTGCCCGGCATGGTGTCGTCACTCACCCCACTGCCGGTGCTTGGCGTGCCAGTGCTGTCACACGCGTTGCACGGCGTCGATTCATTGCTTTCTATCGTGCAAATGCCCAAGGGAGTGCCCACCGCCACCTTCGCCATTGGCCCCGCCGGCGCGTACAACGCCGCGCTCTTCGCGGTACGCCTGTTGGCGCTGCACGACAACGCCTTGGCCCAGAAACTGGCCGAGCACCGTGACGCGCAGGCCCAAGCCGCGCTCGCTTCGACCGCGACTTTGAAATGAGCCCCCGTTCGGTCGGCATTTTGGGTGGAGGCCAATTGGGGCTGATGCTCGAAGAAGCCCTGCTCAAGCTGCACACCGACGTGTTGGTGCTCGAGCCCGATGCTGAATCTCCAGCCGCGGCCCGGGTGAAAAACGTGCTCGCGGCGCCGTTCGAGCACGCTTCGGCGGTGGCCGAATTGTTTCGCCGCTGCGACGTGGTGACGTTCGACTCAGAAAACATTCCCGTGGGGCCCCTGGTGCCGCATGCACCCAAGCTGGTGCCGTCACTGCGCGTGTTGGAAACGACGCAAGACCGCATGCGCGAAAAGTCGTTTCTCAACCAACATGGTTTTCGCACCGTGGGCTGGCAGCCGGTACCTGAAGGCGCTGACTTGGTGACCTCTGTGACGCGCTTCGGCACGCCCTGCATCATCAAGTCGGCGCGGTTTGGCTATGACGGCAAAGGCCAATATTTTCTGCGCACGCCTGACGATGCGGCGCCCTTGCCGCTGGCTCAACCGGGCGGCTGGGTGCTGGAAGAACCGCTGCAACTGCGCAGCGAGCTTTCGTGCATCGTGGCCCGCGACGGGCAAGGCGGTACCTTCGCTTTTCCCGTTTTTGAAAACATTCACGCCCAGTCGGTGCTCGACATCACGCTGTTGCCTGTGCGGTTGGAGCAGAAGTGGCAAGACGAAGCGCTGCAAACCGCCATCGCGGTGGCCGACAAGTTAGCGGTGGTGGGTCTGCTCACGGTTGAATTCTTCGTCGGCACCGGCCGTGACGGCCAAGAGCAGCTGTTCATCAACGAGCTGGCGCCGCGCACCCACAATTCGGGGCATGTGACACGGCAAGCGTGCTCGTTGAGCCAGTTCGACGCGTTGGCGCGCATTCTGGCGCAGGTGCCCTTGCATCAACCCGTGTTGCGGCCCGGCGCGTGGGCAATGGGCAATTTGCTCGGCGACGTGTGGCTGGCCCAGGGCCGGGCCGGCGGCGCGCTCGACCTTTCAGCCTGGCGCGATTTTCCCGACGTGGTCGACGTGTTCTTGTACGGCAAGCGCGAAGCGCGGCCCAAACGCAAAATGGGCCATTTCGTGGTGCATGGCGATTCATCAGAAAAAGTGCTGGCGCGCTCCCAGGCTTTTCGCGCGGCCCTCACCGCTCGGCGTTAGACAACCATTCACCGTGAACGAAACGCCTCCGCTCCCAGGCACGTTGCTCATCGCGTTGTCGGCGCTTCTCTTTTCGACCATGGCGGTGCTGGCGCGCACCCTCACCGGCGTGCTGCCCGCGGCGCAAATTTCTGCTTACCGTTTCACCATTGGGCTGCTGGGTACCGCCCTGCTGCTCCTCGCGCAGCGCAAACGGCCGGTGTTTCGCAAGCCGTGGCTTTTGCTGTTGCGCGGAGGCTTGGGCGGCACCGCGGCCTTTCTTTACTTTTACGCCATCGAGAAAGCCGGCGTCGGCCCGGCCACCATGCTCAATTATATTTCACCGGTGTACGCGGCGGTTTTCGCGGTGGTGTTTCTAAAAGAGCGCGCGGTGCCGTTGCAGGGGCTGGGGTTGGTGTTCGCCACCGCCGGCGGCTTAATGGTGACGGCAGCGCAAACCACTTTCGACAGCCCGCTCTATTTGTCGCATGCCGCGTGGGCTGGGTTGGCCTCGGGTATTTTGGGCGGCGCGGCGATGACCACGGTAAAGGCGCTGCGCGATGAAGCCACTGACCCGTCAGACATTTTCATCGCCTTTTGTGGCGTGGGTTTGGCCGTGGTGCTGTTGGCGCCCGGCCCAGCGTGGAAAAGCGTGACCCGAGACGTCGCTCCCACACTGGTGGGCATTGGCGTTTTGTCGATGGGCGCGCAACTGCTCTTCACTTACGCGTTGCGATTCACTTCGACCGCCGTCGGTACCGCCACCACCCAATTGGTTCCCGTGTTGGTGTGGGTACTGGCGGTGGCGTTTCTGCACGAGTCATTAACGGTGTTTACGGCGGCCGGAGCCACCCTGTGCATCGCCGGCGTATTGCTCGCGGCGCTCAGCCACGCATCGTCAGGGAGTACACCGCACGACATTTAACCCGCCGTAAACGAGCGTTCAGATGCCAGGGGTGTAAAGTGACGGCCAGTTTATTGAAATGGCTCTCGCTCCCTTCATCGCTCCGAGCTCGGCGTTCGATCGCCGAACTCTGGGTAAGTACGAGGTGCTGTGCCGCTTGTCGGCGGGCGGCATGTCAGAGATTTTTCTCGCGTACCAAAAGGGCTTGGCCGGTTTTCGCAAAGTCGTGGTGCTGAAGTCGATTCTTCCCGACATTCGCGGTGAAGAAGAATTCGTACGCATGTTTTTAGACGAGGCGAAAACCACCGCCGCGTTCAACCACCCCAACATCGCTCAAGTCTTCGACCTCGACGTCGACGAAGGCACGCTCTTTCTGGCGATGGAATTCGTGCAGGGCTGCACGCTGGTTGAAATGGCCCGGGCCTGCCGCCAAGCCAAAGAGCCCATACCCGTCGGGCTCACCCTCACCGCGGTGCGCGACACCGCCCTGGCCCTGCATTACGCCCACAGCTTCACCGACCCCCGCGGCCGCCGCAAAGTGGTGATTCACCGCGACGTGGCCGAAAAAAACATCATGGTGACGTACGAGGGCACCACCAAGCTGCTCGACTTCGGCATCGCCAAAGCCGTGGGCGGCGCGCACCGCACCACCGTGGGCATGGTCAAGGGTACCAGCGGCTACATGTCTCCCGAGCAGATTCGCGGCGAAGAGCTCGACCCGCGCAGTGACATTTTCTCGCTCGGTGTGGTGATGCACGAGTGCTTGACGGGCATGCGGCTTTTTCACGGCAAAAACGCCGAAGAAGGCATGCTCGCGGCGCTGCGCGAAGAGGTGGCGCCGCCCTCGAAGCAGAACAGCCTCATTCCCGCGGCGGTCGACGCCGTGGTGCTCAAGGCCTTGCGTCGTCACCGTGACGACCGCTTTGGTACCGCGCTCGAATTTGCCCGGGCCATCGAAAAGGCCGGCGCGGGCATGATGTGGCACCCCGAGCAAATCGGCGATTTGGTGCAGCGTTATTTCACTGACCGCCGCGAGCAGACCCGCGGTCTCATCGAACAAGCCCAGGCCTCGGGTGACCCGTCGGGCGAAATTCGCATCGACAAGTTGCTCGCGATGCAAACCCGGCCGCCCGCCAACCCACTGCGCTTGGCCACGCCGCCGCCCAAGGTCAGCGCGCCACCCGCTCCGTCGCCCCCTGTGCCTGCACGCGCTTCGGTGCCGCCGCCAGTGGCCAGCCACCCAGCCCCTTTTCCACGACAAGCCACGCCGGCGCCCGGGGGTGCGCTGCACAAAAAACCTTCGACGCCTGGCATTTCACCCCCTCCGGCGTTGCGGGCGCTGCAAAACCAAGAGCGTTTGGTGACCCCCGTGGTGACCACCATTCCACCGCAGCTGCAGGCCAACTACAGCGCGGGAGAATCGACCAAAGAAGTCACCGCCCCCTCTTCGAGCTTTGCAACCCCAAGCGACGACTTGCTCGACGACGACGAGAATGACGTCGGAGTGAAAACAGTCATCGCCGACGTGAGCCCGGTGGGCCCTCAGCGCAATTCGCCCGCGCATGAAGCCATCACCGCTGATGGCCAGTCACCGGTGTTGGTGCCGCCTTCGTCGCAAATGCTCACGCCCCTGGCACGGCCTTCAATGCCGGGCGCGCGGCCCACCCAGCCCGCACAGCCGAAAATCACCGAACCTACGCCTGACGACGAAGACGACAGCCCGGGCTTGAAAACGACGCTGGCGTTGCCTTTCCCCCCCCAGCCGGCCACCCCTTCTCACCTCGACGCCGAGCCGAAAACAGCGTCAGACGTGGTGACTCACCAATACCAGCCGCGCTTCAACCCCGTGACGGTGGCGGCGGTGGGCGCCGTCGTGCTCGCGGTGCTGCTGTTGATAATGGCGGTGCTGCGCATTGGCTTCTTCAGCAGCACCACCAACCCGCCCGAAGTCACGCTCGACACCACTGTCTACAGCAACTCGAGCAAGGCGCGTCAGCCCAACAAGGCATTTGGCTCCAAGCCTGCGCCCAAGGCTATAGAGAGCCCGGTAGAAAAACCGGTAGAAAAAGCAGTCGTACCCGTCGTCGCGGCGGAAGTGGCTCCTCCGGCTCCGGCGGCGGTGGCGCCGGTGCCCCCGCCGACCGAAGGAGCTACCCCCCCCGTGGCGAAGGCCCCCGTCAAAAGCGCGCCTGCGCCCGTGCGCAAAGTACGCGCACCGAAAAAAGCCGAGACCGCCGACAATGAGTCTGAGCTCGAAGACATGGTGGTACCCGGCAAGGCGTTCGGCGACTTGACGCTCGCTACCGAGCCTTCGGGCGTGGTGGTGATTCACAACGGGCGCGAATTGGGCACCACCCCGCTGGTGAAGGCGCGCATACCCGTGGGCAAGCAGACTTTGAAATTCAAAGGCCCCAACGGAGAATCAAAGTCGTTGACCTTTGAAATGCGGGCCAACGAAACGAAGTCGCTGCGGGTCGACCTCGAAGACCTGTAGCCACTGCAACACGGCCCCTGCCAAGCGGTGAATTTCCTGAAACTGGAGGTTTTCCAGGCAATGAAGAGCGACTAGAAGCCATGTCGCCTTCGGGGGGAAATTCACTTTCATGAGCGAAACGCAAATCGACAGCGTCATCGCAGACATCACGGCGCGGCTGGCCCGTCACAAGGGGCAGTCTGAAGCAGAAGCCTTGGTGAAGGGCGCGCTCTTTAATGCCAACTTACAAGTGCGTGACCGTTACACCGCGCAAGAGCTGTTCGACATTTCTGAAGGTTTGGTGAAGCACGGTGGCTTGGTTGAGCTCATCGGTCGCACCTTGCGCATGACGGCTCTCATGAAGGGCGCCAAGCTCAAAGTGAGCAGTTGAGGGGTTTTAATCTTCGGAGTGGCGAGCAGCCTTTACACCCACGCGATCCATATCGGCCCCTATGCCGCGGTTGCTTGCCCCACAAACCGCTGCCCGCTTGCTCTGGCTTTGAGGGGACGAGGGGGTTTCTTACGCCTCCGAGCGTCTGGTTGCTGCCTTGCTCTCATCGACGCATGCGGCAATGTGCTCGTTTCTGACATTTGAATTTGAGCTTGGCGGCCGCACAGTCACCCGAGCCAAAAATCTAAATGGCAATCAAGCGCCGCACTTCCACCCGGCACCTCTCATTGGAGCCGACGCTTGAAGCGAGGCACGGAAGGACTTGAGCCCAAAGCTCGCTGGAGCCGCATCCAGTGGGTTTACAACCCCATTTCTTCCTGCAGCCCCTTCTGCCAGGGGTGACACCAGATGCCATTGACCTTGAACGAACGCGCCCCCAGGTGAAGCACCAGCGCCGCTTCGGTCTTGGGGTAGAGCTTCAAGAAAGTCTTCAACCCCGCGACGTCGACTTCGCTGACGTTGTCAGTGCTCTTGACCTCGAGCGCAAACGTCTGTCGTTCCAACGTAGCGATGAAGTCGACTTCTGTTCCACCTCGGGTGCGAAAAGAATGCACC
The DNA here is from genome assembly GCA_019694575.1 of Myxococcaceae bacterium. Lineage (GTDB taxonomy): Bacteria > Myxococcota > Myxococcia > Myxococcales > Myxococcaceae > JAIBBR01. The sequence continues at coordinate 25,582 of JAIBBR010000045.1, read as the reverse complement.
TCGCAAGCGACGTTCTTGGCCCAGCACGCGTGCCGCAGTTGGCTGAAAATCAGGTGCTCAGCAAGAGCGCCGATTCGGTCGGCTGAAGGTTCAAAGTTGCCCAACATCGCGTTGTAAACGCCCACGTCAAACACGTAAAACTTTGGGTGTTTCACCAAGTCGGCCTGTTCGCGCAGCGGAGGAAATGGCCAGACCCGTTCACCCACCAGCGTGTCTTCGAAGATTTCGTAGAACCGCGACAAGGCGTGCCGTGAGACGCGGGCAGAACGCGCCAGTTTGGAATAATCGATGGTCTGGCCGGCCTGTTGAAACGCGAATGACGTGAACCGCGTGAACGCTTCGAGGTTTCGCACCAGCGCTTCGGCCTTTATCTCTTCGCGTATGTACGAAGCGACGTAACTGTTTAGCAGCGCGAGAGAAGCGCCCTCATCTTTGCCCAGATAGACTTCGGGGAGCGTTCCCAAGCGAAGGGCTTTGCGGGTGTCGAGACGGTGTTCGAGCTCGGCACTCACCAGCGGCCCCATTTGAAAATGGAGCAGTCGCCCCGGCAGCAGGTTCGCATTTCCCCGCCGGAGCTTGCGCGCACTTGAACCGGTGAGCAGAAATTTGGTCTTCGTTCCTTCGTCGATGATGGCTTGCAGAGTGTTGAGCACGCTTGGCAGCCGCTGCACTTCGTCGACCAACACCAGCTTGAGGCGAGAAGCAGTGTCTAGGTCTTGTCGCAACGAACGCGGGTCGGCAGAGTAGCGAAAGAAGACCCCTTCATCTGCCAAGTTGATGGAAAGGTCAGGGTTCAGCGCCTTCATCAAGGTCGACTTACCGACCTGACGCGGCCCCAACAGCAGGACCGACTTTTTCGAACTCCGTAAGGCGCGTTCTAATAATCTGTTAATCACATGCTCATTTTTACATCTAAATTAAGAACATTGGCACCAAATGGTTTTGCCGGGCAATGTGAGCTTCTCGCACATCGCGCTGCGCTATTCAGGGCTTTGCACAAGCACGCTGCCCTGTTGACGCCCTGAGCTTTTCTTTCAGCCCAAGAGATCTGCAAACAGCCCTGGCGTGCGCGAGCGTTGGGCATCGGCCCGCGACCAGAATCTCCCGTACGACCTTGCATCGGTGTTCCACTTCCACCCGATGCGATCGAGCTTCTCTGAAGCGTCCCACCGGCCGTCGGCGGCGAGAATCAGCCATTCACCGTCGGGCCTAACGCCAAGAATAAGATGCCACCTCCTGGCCTGGACGTCCCAGAGTGTCACCTGTCCGTCGCTCGTCATCACGCACAGAGCGTTGTGACCGAGCATTCGAATGTCCAGTACAGAACGCCGGCTCTCGTTGACGGGCGCCACCTTGAGTGACTGCCAGTTCCATCCCAGTGGGGGTTCGCCTGGAGCTTTCAACAATTGGCTACGCCCCGTGCGCAGGTCCCACAGTCGAACGGCGGAACTCGAACGTGCGCCCGACGCGAGCAGATTATCATCGACGAACGACAGGCAGGTGACGTCACCGCACCGATTCAGCTCACGCAACACTTTGCCCGTCTGCGCGTTGACAATGATGATGCGCTTTCCGCGAGCACTTGCAGCTAGCTTTCGCCCGTCAGGTGAAAATGTCGGCGAGTCGAGAGGCTCATTCAGCTCGGCGATCACGTGCTTTTTGCGGAGATCCTGAAGCGTTGCGCGGTCGTGCTCCGATGCAACGAGGACTCGACCGTCAGACGTCAGCGCTACGCGTGCGTCACCCCTTGTGAGAACGAGGCGGTTCCGCCGGCCTGCGGCATCGTAGCGATACCCTTTCCCATCGATAACTGATCCGTCGGGCAACCGGCCGAGCGGTCTGTAAGCAAACAACCGGTCCACTTCGAAGACCGCCACTGGCTCTGCACGCTGGGGATCTCGCACCTCAACGCGGGCCGAGCCGCTTTCGTCGACAACGCAGAGAAATCTCGGCCCGCCCTCAAGAAAAGTCGCGCGGCGAACACCTTCCACTCTTATCGACCGTATCGGAGTTTCCCCATGCAACTGAACGAGATGCACGTGCCGGTCGTCAAGGCGCTCGGGGTCGACGAAAAGAAACTGGCCCTCGCGCGAAAGCTCTCCACAGACCGCGCCCGGGACGTGCGTCGCGACGGCGGGATTTTCGAGGTCATCAAGGTACTGCCCGCGCTGGTGATCGAGCACCCTCAAATCAGCCGCGCCGTGAAGCGCCTCGGCAACCGAGAAGATTTTCTTCCACGTGCGCCACCCCGGCGAAAGCCCCGCATGAATGCTGATGCGAGTCAGTTGTTCATGGGCCGCCGCAGCCCGAGTGTCTCCGTCGCCGGTGGCACATTCGAGATCGACCTGAACCCATTCGTTCTCGTGCTGCCAGAAAAGTTGAGCATGAGGCGACACGCCAAACGCCGATGCCACGGCGGCACGAATCGGCCCCTGCTCGATGGGAGTTTGAGGGTCAGCGGTCAGATCATAGCTCATCGCTCTGCGAAACCCTTTACCATACGAGGACGCGCAACTTTTTGAATGGGCAGAAAGGATTCCTTCTTCGCGCGACCGACCCTTGCTCACGGCTGTCGAGACGGCGCTTTTGTTGGGCACGACGCCTCAGGCGGTCTACGCGATGGCGGCGCGCGGCCAACTCTACCAGGTGTCTTCAAACACGGTCGGAGGTTCCGCGTACGGCGTTCAACCGTACTCGTTCAACGAGTACCGCCTCTTCTCATTCAGGAACGCGCCCTAGTGCAGCCCCGGTTCACCCTGGGGCGCGAGCACTTCTTCACGGTGATCGTGCCCCGCTCCGCCGAAAGCGCCCAGCCAAGGCTCTTGGGCCAAGTCGATGAGCGGCAGCGTAAACGTGTGAAACGCGGCGCTGCTCGAAGCGAACGGCGGGTCGCACTTGCCGCAGGTATTCGAGCCTTCCATCACGCCCATCATGCCGGTACCGACTTCGAACATTTGCGGAGGCGTGCGAAACGGCGAGCTCATCGAGCAGCTAAATGCCTCGCTGCCGTCGCGGGTGTCGATGGCATGCAGCTGATAGTCGCTGGTGAGTAAATCACCCACGAAGGTGAGCGCTACGCTGCGCGGGCCCGAACGGGTCGCCCATTGCGCCAAGCGAATTTGGTCTGACACGAAGTACTGCCCTGCGCTGAGCGTGTGTAACCAGCGCTGGGTGTTGAGCCCTGACTCATAGCCATTGACACTCATTGAGCCCACCCGTGGGGCCACCACGGTGCGTTCTTTGGTAATGACCGCCCGCCCGTAAGCTTCATCGAGCGCGAAAGCCGGTTTGCCAGTGGCGCTCAACACCGCCATGGGGCTGTTCTCGGGGTAGAGCAAGCCGCCCGCCACCGCCAGCTCGCCGCCTTTCAAGTCGTGGTCGATGAACTTCCAGCGAAAAATGCCATCTTTCGTGTAGCTCATCACCATGGTGGGCGAGCCGGGCACCAACGGCGCAGGCTGGGTGATGGTGGGCGAAAACGAAATGTACAAGTTGCCCATCGCGTCAGCGCCAAAGCCATAGGGGTGGGGGTGGTTGCACTCGTCGAGCACGGGGTCGACCACGGGTGAAGCGCTGATCAACTCGCCCTTGGCATTGAGCACCACCAAAAAGTAGCGGCGGCATTGTGTCGTCGTCGAGCCCGAGCCCGTTTTTGGGTACGCCTCGAAGAGCGCCGCCAGCCGGTCGCTGCCCATCACCGCCATGCGTGCCATGAAGAGCGACTGGGTCATCGCGTTCAGGTCAGGCCGGGCCACGCGCAAATCGAAGGTCCACACCGTTTCAGCCGTGCTGAGGCTGAGCGCGCTCACCTTGCCATTCACTTCAGCGGGGTAGTCAGCGCAAATATACCGGTTGCCCCACAACATGCAGCGGCGCACCGGCCCTTGGGCCTGGCTCGATTCCGGCGTGTTGATGCGCAGCTTGGGCGCACTGCGAAAAAAGCCCGAGAGCGACATCGCCCCTGAAGGCTCGAGCACGAAGTCATGCAGCTCTTCTGCGGTGCTGCTGCCGTCAGGCGCCACTGGACCTACCGAATCGTAGCTCCAGCTGGGTTGTAAAACCGACGGAGCAGGTCTGCTGCACACCGAGCCTACGCAACGCCCTTCGCCTTGGCAGGGAGAAGCCTGCGCACACACGTAACCATCGGGCGGGTCTCTCACCACGCAGTCACCGGCGATGCACACTTGCGCCGCGTCGCACGTTTGTTGCGGGCCGCAAGCGGTGCCATCAGCCGCGGGAGCCAATTCACAGCCATTTGCCGGGTTGCACACGCCCACGCCGCACTTGCCGTCACCGGGGCACGGAGGGCGCGGCAGATGCTCACAACCCAGCGTGGCGTTACACACGTCGATGGTGCAGGCATTGCCATCGTCGCAGTTCTTTTCTTTTCCCACGCAGCGGCCGGCCACGCAGACGCCATTTTCGATGCAAGCGGTGGCGGCTTGGCAGCTGCTCCCTTCGGGCAGTGCAACTTCAAGGCATTTGTTTTGAGCAAGGTCGAAGACGGCTCGGGTGCAACCGTCGAGTTGCGGGCAAACGGGCGTCTCAACGGCGGTGCCTGAAACAAAGCTTTGCAATGGTTCGAAGCCTTCGGGGACGAGGCTGATCATCCCTCCGAAGCTCCCCACGCCTTGCGGCGCGAAGGTCAGCACCACTTCGGTGAGCCCCATTTTAGCGGTGGCCGGTAAGTCAGAGGCCGTAAACGGCCCTTGGGGCAGCGACCATTGCAGAGGAACAGTGAAGCGGTTGTCATTGCGAATTCGCAGCGCAATCGTGCTCGACTGGCCTGAATAGACCGAGCCAAAGTCGAAGTGGGTCGGAGAAAGCTCCACTGTCCCGCTCGCCGCCGCGAGTTTTTCTTCTCGACAACCTGACGACGCCACCAGCAACGTGGCTACAGCCAGAATGAGACGCATCACCTTCTCCCTGAAGTTGATGCTTAAGCGTGAACGACCAAACCGAATCGTCTCATCGTTTCGTGTAGGTGCTCTAGTTCCTGTGCTCCGCCTTTTCGTGGCACGGTTTTCAACAGCTCTTCTTCTGTAATGACGGTGTGAAAGAATTCAGGTCAATCAATAGAGAAAGCAGTAGTGGCGCAAAAGTTGTGGAGAAGCCGAAAAGCAGTTGATCAGCCAAGCGCTTACAAATGCTCGCGCTGTGGAAAGATGCCGGGTTTTCCAAACGATTCAGCCAGCTGTGCGCTGCATGCGTGGTTTGTCCACATGTGGCAGCAAGACCCACGAAGAAACACACAGCGCTTTCCACAAGGAGCTACTGAGCAGGCGTGGGCATCAAACTGAGCGCGGTGATGGTGAATGCGGCAATGGCGAGCAATGCCTGAGCGCGTTGATAGAGCGAAGCCACCGCACTTCAACAGTGCAGGCGGGCTGCTTATTCGAATTTGAATAAGCGCGTTACATCACGCCGAGCTTCACTGTGATTTCAGCGAGCTCACGCTTGATGGCTTCATCGGTCTCGCGCTGGTGCTCTACTTTGCGAACCGAAGACAGAACGGTTGAATGGTCTTTACCGAACTTCTGACCAATCTCAGGCAGTGACGCTTTGGTGAGGTGACGGCTCAAGTACATTGCCACCTGACGCGCATGGGCGATGTGCTTCAAGCGCCGGTCGCCCTTCAAATCTTCGACTGAGAGCCGGTAGAAGCGCGCCACTTCGCGCTGAATTTGCTCCATGTCGAGTGGGCGCTGCGAAGGAATAATGTCTTTGAGCACCTGCGCGGCGAAGTCTTCAGTCACTTCTTGCCGTGTCAACGAATGTACGGCCGAGAGTTTAATCAGCGCGCCTTCGAGCTCGCGCACGTTCTTCTGCACGTGACGGGCAATGAAGTTGGCTACTTTGTCGGGCAATTCAAAGCCGTCGGCGGTGGCCTTCTTGTTCAAAATGGCCACGCGCATTTCGAAGTTCGGCTCTTGCACGTCGGTAATCAAACCCATCGTGAAGCGCGAGCGCAGACGTTCTTCAAGACCGGGAATGTCTGACGGCACCGTGTCAGAGGTGAGCACAATGGCCTTGGCAATCTGGTGCAGGGCATTGAACGTGTAAAAGAACTCGTTCTGGGTTTCTTGCTTCTTGCCCAAAAACTGAATGTCGTCGATCAACAGCACATCGCACTCTTCGCGAAATTTTTTGCGAAACTCGGTCATGCGGTGATCACGCACGCTCTCGATGAACTGGTTGGTGAACTCTTCAGACGAGAGATAGACGATGCGCGCTTGAGGGTCTTTGGCCAGAATGCGATTGCCCACCGCGTGCAGCAGGTGCGTCTTGCCCAAGCCAGTGCCGCCGTAAATGAAGAGCGGGTTGTATGAACGGCCCGGGTTGTCGGCCACCGCGTGCGCCGCGGCTGCCGGCAACTGGTTCGAGTCGGCCACTACGTACGTTTCGAAGGTAAAGCGGTCGTTCAAGCGGGTCGGTCTGCGAATGCTGTTCACTGAAACCGCCGGCAACGCGGGCGCCACGTGCGTCACTTGCTCGACAATCTCGAAGCCGATTTTGGTCGTGGCCCCGACAATCAGCGAGAGCGTGTCTTCCATGAGCTCACGATAGTTCTCGTCTACCCAATCGCGAAAGAAGCGATCGCCCACTCCCAACACAAACGTGCCGTTGCTCATCGCCAGCGGCGACAGCTGCATTAACTGGGTAACCGGGTAAGTAACCCCCTGGCGTCGCAGCGAACTGAGCGCGCTTTCCCAGAGCATCTGGGGGCTGTGGGAGACTTCGGCTTTCTCCACAATCGCGGCCAAGCGGGTTCCTCGAAAAGAACGGGTAGAAAAAAGGGAGCCGCATTCTCTACATGAAAGAAATGACGCTGATCAAGCCTGAAAGTCAAACCCGCGAAGTCTCGAAAAAAGGGCCTCGCATTTCGTCAACTTTTTGACCGTCGCTCGTGTTTCGTCGAATTTACGGTTTTAGACTGACAAACCATTTTTCTACTAGTGCGTTATTTGCAAAATAATGATTTAGCGGTGGGTGCGAGCGCTTTTCCACATATCCCCAGTCTCAAAATCGACTTTTCAACACTCTCCACAGAGTTTCCCACAGCCCATTGGGGCTCTTTTCAACAAGACAACGGGTCATCTTTCGCATGGGCAAAATTGGTTTGGCGAACGCCGCGTTGACGGCCTAGCCAAGAAGGGTTAAACGCCGCGCCTCTTTTAAAGTTTCTCAAGGAGTCGATCCGTGGCCAAGCGCAAGCCCACCTACCAGCCCTCGAAGATTCGTCGGAACCGATCACACGGCTTTCGCAAACGCAATTCAACCAAGGCCGGTCGCCAGGTGCTGAAGCGCCGCCGTCTCAAGGGCCGCAAGCGCTTGGTCGTCAAGGCGTACCAGAAATAGCCGTACGTCTTCGCTTCATTTCTTTCTCGCTGCGGTTTTTTAAAAGTGTCGCGCACGCAACGCTTTCGCAAAGAGTCACGCCTGCGAAAGCGGCGGCAATTTCTTTTCATTCAGGACCGTGGGCTCAAGGTCCACAGCGACCTGTTGTTGGCGCTCGCCCTCGATAACCGCACCGGCAAAACCCGCCTGGGCCTCACCGTTTCAAGCAAAGTGGGTGGCGCGGTGGTGCGCAACCGCGTGCGCCGGCACTTGCGCGAGTGGTTTCGTAAGGAACAGGCGCAATGGCCCACGGGTTTAGACGTGGTGGTGATTGCAAAAGTACCGGCTGCAACAGCGACCAGCGTGGCGCTCGGCGCAGCGATGGTCAAATTGGGCCACGAGCTCAAAAAACGCCGGGCCGCGGTTCCCTCAAAGGCTGAAAGCCAACGAGGGTAAGGGGCCGTGCTTCTCTCTTTTCCGGTGTGCTAGGCGGTAGAGCCAAACGCAATGGGTCGATGGCAGACAATTTTCGCCGCGCTGTCGAGCGCGCTGACGTGGGTGCTGGTGTTGCCCATTCGCTTTTACCGCTTCGCGATTTCGCCCGCGCTGCCTCCCAACACCTGCCGTTTTTACCCCACGTGTTCGCGCTATGCGCTCGACGCGCTTCAACAACACGGCCCCTTCAAGGGCACTTATTTGGCCGCGCGACGGTTGCTGCGCTGCCACCCCTTGCACCCCGGTGGGGTCGACCCCGTGCCCACCAAGCGCGAAACCTTTAAAGGAATTTGACCCCCTATGGACGCTCAAAAACGCCAGCTTTTGGCCATCACCCTCTCAATGACCTTGGTCATGGTGTGGATGATGTTCACCACCCCTGCCGCGGTGCCCGGTTCAGCTGATGCCGGGGTGGTTGAAGCCCCGCTGGCTGTCAGCGCTGACGCCGGCACCCTCGCCGTGCTGCAACCTGGCGATGCCCCCCTGGTGCCGGTCGAATTGCCGAAGCGCGAAGTCACCCGTGAACGCAACAACACCGCGCTGACTTTCTCGAGCGAAGGCGCTTCACTCTCGAGCGCGCTCTTGAAGGGCGTCAAAGAGCGCGAGCAAGTGAAAATGACCATTGTCGAAGGCTACCAACAGCTCTTTGGCAAGCCTCCCAAGACCGGCCCCCAAATGAACTTGGCGGTGCCCGCGCTCAACAAACCGCCTCCTTTCAGCGTGTCGATTACCGGTGAGCAGTCGTTGCCGCCCACCACGCGCTACGAAGTTCTCGACGAAGGTGCCACCTTCGACACCGTGCGCTTTCGCGCGCAGAAGGGCCCCTGGCTTTTGGAAAAGACGTTTCACTGGGACAGCAAGGCCGGCTACGCCATGGGCATCGACGTCACCGTCACCAACACGTCAGCGGCCGAAGCCAGCGGTGAACTGGGCATGCACCTGTGGCGCAAAATTGACCCCGCCAAAGAAGAAGCGGCCAGCCTTTTCGGAGGCATTGGCAACCAGGCAATGGCCCTGTGCAGCGTGGCTGACAAGGTGCACCGCCGCCGCCCCGACGAGAAGCCGCCCGAGTCGTTCAACGGCACTGTCCACTACGCGGCGTTAGACCAGCAGTACTTCATCGCCGCGGCGTACCCAATCGAGAAACCGCAAGATGGGCGCTGCACCGTCACGGTAGAGCACGAAGCGCGCGGCAGTGAGTTGTTTTTCCCCATTAAACTGGCGGCAGGCCAAAAGCAGACCTACCGCTTCGGCGGCTTTGCGGGGCCCAAAGACTTCGAGCTGTTGCAAACGATGAACGCCGCGGGCACTGCGCACCCCGCGCTTGAAAGCAGCGTTGACTACGGCTGGTGGGCCGCCATCTGCAAGCTTTTGCTGTGGGTGATGAAGTTCTTTCACCGCCTCACCGGCAACTGGGGCCTCTCGATTATTTTCCTCACCCTGGTGGCGAAGATTGTGCTGCTCCCACTGACCCACAAAGCCATGGTGAGCGCCGAGGCGATGAAGAAGCTCGCCCCGCGCATGGAAGAAATCAAAAAGAAGTTTCCCAATGACCGTGAACGTCAGGGCATGGAAACGATGAAGCTGTACCAAGAGACCGGCGCCAACCCGATTCAGGGGTGCCTGCCGCTCTTGCTGCAGTTCCCCATTTGGGGTGCGCTCTTCTATGCGCTGCGCACCAGCTACGACTTGTACGGGGAGCCCTTCTTCGGGCCCATTTGGCGCGACTTGACGTACCCCGACCCAACGTACCTCTTGCCGCTGGCGCTCGGCGTGACGATGATTATCACCCAGAAATTGCAGCCACAAATGACGGTGGACCCGGTGCAAGCCCGGTTGATGACCTGGGTAATGCCCATTGTCTTCACCGCGATGATGATGAACTACCCAGCCGGCTTGGCGCTCTACATCTTCACCAACAACCTGCTGTCCATCGGCCAGCAATACGCGCTGCGCAAATACCTCGAGAAAAAAGGCGTCGCCCAACCGGCGAGCCAATTAGGCAAACTAAGAAAGAGCACTTGACGGTACGCCGCAGCATCAGCCAAACAGTTTGAACGGTCGCTTCGCTTCTTCAAGTGGGGGGGCGGCAAGAAACACCCGGGTGCGCTTTCGGGCCTAAGCCTTGGGTAGGTGAGGAGCACGCATCGTCATGAGCGAAGTAACCCCAAACGCCCCGGCGGTGCTGAAAACGCCTGCGCCGGGTGCTGAGAAACGACTCCAGGTCGAGAAGCTGCTCACCGACATTCTGAAGTTGATGGACTTTCCCGCCAAGCTCGACTTTCAAGACGCGGCTGACGGTGGCATCGCGGTGGCGGTGCATTTTCAGGGAGAGGTGCCGGCGTCTCCTCCCGGTAAGCGCAATTACCTCATCGACTCGATTCAGTTCTTGGTGAACAAGGTCGTCAATCGCCCCAACACCGAGAAGCGCTGGGTGTCGCTCGGCATGGGTGCTTTTCCCGAGCCCAAGCTGGTGGCCGCACCGCAGGCCGCACCGGCGCAAGCCCGGGCCCCCAAGCAGAATGGCCACCCCAACGGCCAGGCCCAAAGTCAGGCGCCCGCGCAAGCCCCTGCCCGGCCCAGCACTCCGCCCCGCGCCACGAAGCGTGAGCCGCTCGAAAACACGGTAGACGTCGCCCCCGACCCGGTGCTGGAAGCGCTGGGCAAAACCCTCGCTGAAAAGTCTGCCAAGTTGGGCCGCTTCTATGCAGTGACGATGATGGGCGTTGAAGACCGCGCCCGGCTGCTCAAGGCCACCGCTTCGGTGAAAGGGGTTACCGCCAATGCCGAGGGCGAAGACTACTTGCGCCGGGTACTCTTTGTGCCCGCCAAGCCGACGGCCATGCCCAAGAAGCAGGTAATGCCCGACTACCCCGACGACGACGAGTGAGACGCGATGGCCAAGACCAAGACGCTCGAAGAAAAGCTGTGGGGCGCGGCGATTCTGAAGCTGTCGTTCTCTTTGAGGGGTAACGAAAACGCCGCTACCTTCAAGGCCGTGTACCCCGGAGTGCTGCGCGATTTGCAGCTCACCGATGCACAGGTCGACGCGTACATCGAAGCGCACCGCGCCGAAGTCGAGAAAGCGGTGAAGTCGGGCACGACCGACGGTGACGACGACGACAACGACGATTGACGCTGAACAGGCCTTACGTCAACCCCGACAACGGCCCGGTGCAGAACTGCGCGTCGCCGAAGCTTGAGTGGTTGCCGCCGAAGCCCTGCAGAATCGAGAGCAGCAAATTGTTGTGCGGCAGCCCGTTGAAGCGCAGGTAACGGCCCATGCGAAAACCGGTGCCGCCTCCGAAGAGCAGAAACGGCATGTCGTCGTGCGCGTGGGTGTTGCCCTTCGACAATTCACTGCCCCAGAAAACCAGTGACTGCGAAAGAATTGTCGGCTCGCCCATTACCGAGCCCGAAAGCTTTTCGAGCAAATAAGCCACTTGCCGCGCTTGCCACTCGTCGCGCTGCGCCAGTTGCATGCGGTTGGGGTCTGCGTCGCTTAAGTGAGAAATGTTGTGCACGTCGCTGTTGATGTTGATGAAGGGCAGCGACAGGTGGTTCTTCGCGTCAGAGAACGAAATCGTCGCCACGCGGGTGACGTCACACGCGAAAGCCAGGGCCAAAAGGTCCATCTGCAGCTTGGTCGTCTCGGGCATCGCCGCTTCGGCGTTCCAATTTACCGTCGCCGGCTCTGCAGGGCTGCAGGCGTCGGTGCCAGGCGGCAATGCGGTGACGCGCTTTTCCAAGTCGCGAATCAACGTGAGGTGCGAGTCGAGCTTCAACCGCTCGCGGGGCTCCACGCGCTTGGTGACGCTTTTGATTTGCTCTTGCACGGTGTCGAGAATCGAGGCTCGCTTGCGCCGCAGCCGCGCCAATTCAGGCGTGTCGGTGCCGCCGCCTCCCATGTTGGGCATGAACAACGAGCGAAAGGTGAGCGCTGGGTCGTTCTGTGCCAGCAACGGTTGTGCGGGGCCGGCGTAGCTCATCACCCCGCTGACATCGCGCTCCATGGTCTTCACGCCGATTTGCAGGCTGGCCACGTGTGAGTCGCCGCGCAACAGCTTCACCAATTCTTGGTCGACTGAAATGCCGTTCGCCCAACCCGCGCGCGTGCCGTCGTTACCGACGAATTCGCCTTCTTGCAGGCCAGCGCCGGTAAGCAACCCCCCCAAGCCGCGCTGGTGCTGTTCACCCGGGCCACTGACGCCCACTTGCAGGTTGAGGCCACCCAACCACAGGCCGCTGGCGCGAAAGCGGGCCAAGCTTTGGTGGCTGGGTGCCAGCGTGAAATCAGCTTCGGAGCCGTTGGAGGTGGGAAACCACTGGCTGCTGTGTACGCCGTTGGGGTGGTACACGGCGACAAAGCGTTTGGTGTTGGGCGGCGCAGCCTTGGCGTCGAGCGACTGCAAGAAGGGCAACCCAATGAGCAGCCCCGAAGCGCTGCGCAGCACCGTGCGGCGCGAAAGTCGGCGGCTCATAGCGTCTCCGGAGCGGCGCGGTAGAGGAAAGAATCGCTCTCGATGATGGCCAGCATCAGCCCGGCAAAATCGCCATCGCTTTCGGCGAATTTGGCCTGCACATTTTGCAAGCTGCACAAGTCGTCGGCGCTGTCGACACGGCCCATGGCGAAACGCAGCCAATTCGAGCTCATGCAGTCTTGCGCTTGGCGGCTACCGGCGAGCTTTTGGCTCAATTCAGAAAGGCCCATGAAAGGCCCGGCCAAACCTTTTTCGCGCGCGGTGACAATCGCACCCGAAGCGTCGACGTCTTTGCCGTTCTCTTGCGAGCGAAACCGCCCCAACCCGTCGTACTGCTCGAAGCCGAAGCCCACCGGGTCAATCAAGCGGTGGCATTGGGCGCAGCTGTCGTCTGACGAGTGCTGGGCGAAACGTTCGCGGGTGGTGGCGTCGGCGCGCGGCGGAGGTGGCACGAAGGCCGCGTTGCCCGGAGGAGGTGGCGGCGGCTGGCACAGCACGTGGTCGAGCACGAAAATGCCGCGACGAATGGGAGAGCTTTGGTCGGGCGCTGACAACCGCGCCAGCAGACCCGGCTGCGACAACACGCCCGAGCGTTCTTGCGACGACATCGTCATCGCTTGAAATTCGGGGGTCGTCACCGCCGGGCCGTACAGCCCCATTTGGTTGTTGGCGTAGAGCGTGTTTGAAGTGAAGAGCGCGTCGAAGCCCCGCGCAGAGCGCCACACGTTGCGAATATAGAGTGAAAGCGAGCTGCGCCACGCCTGCGCCAAGTCGGGCGTGTAGTCGGGAAAAGCGGTGGCGTATTTTTCGGTGGAGCTGATTAAGTCGAAATTCAGCCAGAGCGCGAAGAAGCGCTCGAAGCTGACTTCGGCCCGCGCGTCTTTCAGCATGCGCTCGGCTTGGGCGCGCAGCCCTTCGGGTGAGTCCAATGCGCCGCTCTCGGCCGCCTGGAGCAGCTCTTCGTCAGGGCCCGAAGCCCACAAGAAGTACGACAGCTTCGAAGCCAGCTCGTTTCCCGACAGTTTGTAGGTGCGCGCTTTGTCAGAGGGCGCTCCCGTTTCAAAGCGATAGAGAAACTGCGGCGATTGCAGCAGGGCCGCCAGGGTCCATTCGACTGCGGTGTCGAAATTTTCGGCGCTCAACGTCTGGCTGAAGAGCGTGTTGAAAGGGGTCTGCTCGTCGCTCGACAGCGCGCGGCGAAAAATGTGGCGGCCCATTTTGGCGATGAAGTCTTTGCCGCAGTTCAGGTCTTCAGCGGCGCAAGAGACGAGTTGGGCTTTGTGTTTGGCGACGGCCCAAGCCGCCAAAGTCTCGGCCGCCTCGAAGTAGCGGGTGGCGCCTTCAGCGGTAACGCGGTTCAAGTCAGCGTTGTTGTCAAACCCCAACACCAACGGCTCTTTGGGAAAATCTTTCGCCACGTCAGGCGCGTCGGCCCCCAGCAATGCCCGCACCGTATTTTGGTATTCAGCGCGGGTGAGCAACCGCAGCGGCGTCGCTTTGGGAGGCCCCGCTTCTTCACACGCCGTCGGTTGGGGGTCGTCAGGCCTGGGTTTGGGGCAGGCGGCCAAGCCAAGACCCAAGATGGCAATTGTCGCGCAGCGGAGCAGAGTCATGGGTTCTTCACTCACTTGCACGGTTCATCGCGCAAGCCGGCCTTGGGTTTCACAATTTGGACGAGGGCGGGCTGAATTTCAAGCGCGCCCCCCAAAACTATCGAGAGGTTGAAGACTTTTAAGGTACGTCTTGAACCTTCACGTCGATTTTCTCGCCGCTTTCGATGACGAATTCTACCCGGCGGTTGTTGGCGCGGCCGGTCGCGGTGGCGTTGCTGCTGGCGGGGCGATCAGGCCCATAACCCACCGCCTTGAGCCGCTCTGCAGCGACGCCCTGCTTGATGAGGTATGCCCGCACCGATTCAGCGCGGTCTTGTGAAAGCTTGCGGTTGTGGTCGGCGTTGCCCACCGTGTCGGTGTGCCCTTCAACCGTCACCTGCATGATTTCGGGGTGTGACTTGAGCACCGCGCCCACTTGGTTCAGCAGATTGAACGACTTGGGCAGAATCGCTGACTTGTTGGTGGCGAAGTACACCTTGTCTTTGATGACCAGCTTCTCACGGGTGATTTCGACCAACTGCTTTTGCGTCGACGGGCAACCCTGGTTCTTGGGCACCCCCACCACGTCGGGGCAATTGTCGACCGCATCTTCAACGCCGTCGTTGTCGCGGTCTTTGAATGGGCAACCTTGCCGCTCTTTGGGGCCCGCTTCGGTGGGGCACTTGTCTTCAGGGTCTTCGACGCCGTCTTTGTCGAGGTCACGAATGGGGCAGCCTTGTCGCTCTTGGGGCCCCGCTTCGGTGGGGCATTTGTCTTTCTTGTCTTCAATGCCGTCGCTGTCGGTGTCTTTCACCGGGCAACCGTTGTACTCGGCCACGCCTTTCACCAGCGGGCACGCGTCGTTGGTGTCGGCGATGCCGTCTTCGTCATTGTCGGCTTCAGGGCAGCCGTCAGCGTCTTGGAAATTGTCTTTGTCTTCAGCCTGCAGCGGGCATTTGTCAGCGAAATTCGTCACGCCGTCTTTGTCGTCGTCAGCGTCGGGACATTCTTGTGGCGTGTGCGGTTGGCCTTCAGCGCAAATGTCCAACGCGGGGCCGGGCTTGGGGTACTGAAGCGAGAGGCCGCCCAAAATTCGGTACGTGGGCGTACCGGGTAGCTGCCCGAAGCCAGGGCCGCCGAGCAAAAAGAAATTCAAAGGGCCCAAGGGTATGCGCCCGCCCACGAGCAATTCAATGCCCACCGGCGTCTGCGCTCCTGCGAGCGGCATGTTCAAATGGGCGCTGCCCTCGAGCCGCCAGCTGTCTCCGGTGGTGGTGCCGAGCAGCTTCACGTTCAATTGGTGGCCAATGCGGTCACGCCCAATCAAGCCACTGGGCGAAAGCTCGAGCTGAGAAAAGCGAAGCGCAGCGGCCACTTCACCGCCCAGTCGAAACCCATGCAGGTCTCGGCCGAACGACAGCGCCGGTCGAACGTTCCACCCGCTTTCGACGGCCAGCGACTTGCCCACTCCGTACGGGAGCGCGGTGGTGAGCTCGAAGGTCAAATCGATGGGTGCCTTGTTGAGGGCGACGGCGTTGTTTTGCTGCGCCAGCAAAAGCAACCGTGCCCCAAGCGAAAAAGAACCCAAGCCAGCCGCCTGCGGGCTTTCAATGCCGAACTGTGTGAAGTCGCTGCCGCCTTGGTTTAAGACAATGGGCAATTCACCGCCCACTTGTAGCCAGGGCGTGAGGCCGACACTGCCGGCGATGTGCGCGCTCATACGGTACGCCACCAAGGCGCCGGTGCGCGAGTCATCACGAAAGAGCACCAACGGGTTGCGCTCATAGTGCAGCGCGGCGAGCAAATAGAATTGCCCTTGGTTCAACTGGTCGCCGGTAGGAGCGCCGTAAGACGTACCTGAGCCGTTGTTTAAGCGAAACCGTTCGAGCTGAAATTCAGGCAAAGGCGCGGGCTGCGCAAATGCGGTGAACGACGCCGTCAAGACAGAGAGCAGTGCAAGCGAACGCATCGATGGCCCAGGGGTGAGGGTAAGGAAATGCCGGCATGAAAGCCCACCGCTTAAAAATCGCAACAAAGTAACTGCCGGGTGTCAGTGCAACATCGCGCAACAGCAATGTGTGCGCAGTTGCTGCCCGTGCCGATGTTTGGGTGCAGCCTCATCGCTTTGCTGCAATGGCTTGTGCAGCCGTCAGCGCAGGCGGTGGCCGCGTCGACGAAGAAGTCTGTTTGGTGCGTTTTCGCCCTGCCCAAAGGTGATGCTAGGAGAGCGCCACGCCTATGAATAAGGAGTCTCCTTCGAGCGCAACCATCGTCGCCGTCGCCACCGGCCCCGCTGCGGGCGGCGTGGGCATCGTGCGGTTGTCAGGCCCCCTTGCGTTGCGCGCGGCGAAGAGCGTGATTGAGAAGCCAGTCGACTCCCCTGCTCCGCGCACCGCGGTGATGGCAGCGTTTACCGATGCGAACGGCGCGGTGGTTGATTACGGCCTCTGTATTTATTTTCCGGCACCCCACTCGTACACCGGCGAAGACGTCGTCGAGCTGCACGCGCACGGCGCTCCACGGTTGCTTGCGTTGTTGGTCAGCCGGCTCGCCACGGTTCCCGGCGTACGGTTGGCCGAAGCGGGAGAATTCACGCGGCGGGCGTACATGAATGGCCGCATCGACTTGGCCCGCGCTGAAGCGGTGGCCGACTTGGTGGCGGCAGATTCATTGCTGGGTTTGCAGGCGGCGGCCGCGCAGCTGAACGGCGCCCTCTCTCGCCGTGTCGAAAGCGTGCGGGCGGCGCTCTTGGCGCTCCACACCGACTTGGAAGCCGCGCTCAATTTTCCCGAAGAGGCCGACGACGCCGAAGGTGACGTGGCGACACGTATTAATGGGGTGTTGGCGCCGGTGCGTGAGCTGGCGGCTTCGGTACAGCAAGGCGCTCTGGCGCGGCGCGGCGCCAAGGTGGTGCTCTTCGGCCCGGTCAACGCAGGCAAGTCGACGCTCTTCAATGCGTGGGCGGGCGACGAGCGCGCCTTGGTCGACGCTGAACCCGGCACCACCCGCGACGCGTTGGAAGCCCAGTTGGAATGGGACGGCTTGAAAGTCACGTTGGTCGACACCGCCGGCCTGCGCGACAGCCCTGGCCGGTTAGAGCAGCGCGGCATCGAGCGCACGCAGGCCGCGTTGGCACAAGCTGACGCCGTGGTGTTGTTGGTGCCCCCCGGCTCGCATGACGAAGAGCTCGCCCGTTGGCGCTCGCAAGTGACAGGCAAGCCGCTGCTCGAAGTGCGCAGCAAGGCCGACTTGGCCAATGCGCCGGGCCTGGCTGTCAGTGCGCTCACCGGCGTGGGTGTCGAGTCGTTGAAACAGCGCGTTCGCGAGCTGCTGACCTTAGGTGTCGCCGCCGCGGTGACGGTCAGCTCCTTGCGGCACCAAGAAGCGCTCGGCCGCGCGCTAACGGCATTGGAGCGGGCACTGACTGCGAGCCGCTCGAGCACGTTGGAGGTGGTGGCCGGCGAAGTGGGCCTGGCCTCGGCCGCGCTGGGCGAAGTGGTGGGCGCCGACGTCAGCACCGAGTTGCTAGACGCGATTTTCGAGAAGTTCTGCATTGGCAAATGACGCACGCTTGAACTGAAGGCGCGTCACATGGCAAAGCTTTCGCGTCTAACCCTTCGCTGGAAAAACGCGTGTCGAGCTTACGCTGCGATGTGTTGATTGTTGGTTTGGGCCACGCTGGCTGTGAAGCCGCGTTGGCCGCCGCCCGCATGGGCTTGAACGTCATCGCGGTGACGCTGAACCGCCAGCGCAGCGCGGTGATGAGCTGCAACCCCGCCATTGGGGGCACCGCCAAAGGTCACTTGGTGAAAGAGCTCGACGCGCTCGGCGGTCAAATGGCGCGCGCGGCCGACGAAGCGGGTACGCACTTCATTACCCTCAACCTTTCCAAGGGCCCCGCGGTTCGGGCGACGCGCGTGTTATGCGACCGAGATGCATATGCCGTGGTGATGCAAAAGCAACTTGATTGCACGCCTGGCTTGTCGCTGGTTGAAGGCGAAGTGGCGGCGCTGGTGACTGAAGGGGGCCGCGCGGTGGGTGCGCGTTTGGCTGACGGCCGCGAAATCGTGACCCCGGCGGTGGTGGTGACCACCGGCACTTTTTTGCAGGCGCTCATGCACGTGGGCGCCCAAAAAGAAGTGGGCGGTCGGCTGGGCGACGCCGCGGCGACGGGCCTGTCGGGTTCGCTGCGTGAGCTCGGCTTTGTCTTGGGCCGCTTCAAGACGGGCACTCCAGCGCGGTTGCGCAAAAGCTCGATTGATTTCAGCCGCTGCCAGAAGCAACCGGGTGATGCCCACCCTCGCCCGTTCTCTCGCTGGACACCCTTAAAGGGCTTCCCTCAAAAAGCGCCTGTAGACTGCTACCTGACGTTCACCAATGAAGCCACCCACCGCATTTTGCGCGACAACCTGAAGTTTTCGCCGCTCTACCAAGGCGAAATTGTCGGCCGGGGCCCGCGCTATTGCCCCAGCGTCGAAGACAAAGTGGTGCGGTTTGCCGACAAGGTTCGACACACTGTCTTCTTGGAGCCCGAAGGCCCCCAGTCAGACCTGGTTTACCCGGCGGGGCTGTCGACCAGTCTGCCGGCCGCCGCTCAGCTCGCCTTCTTGCGCTCCATTGTGGGTTTAGAAGACGTGCAGGTCGAACGCTTTGGTTACGCGGTTGAATATGACTATTCACCACCGACACAGCTCAAGCCGACGTTAGAGACCCAGCGGGTAGAAGGGCTGTATTTCGCCGGCCAGCTCAATGGCACGTCGGGCTACGAAGAGGCCGCGGTGCAGGGGCTGCTGGCGGGCATCAACGCCGCTTTGAAAGTAAAGGGCGCACCGCCTTTGGTGTTGGGCCGACATGAAGCGCACGCCGCGGTGTTGGTTGACGACTTGGTGACCAAAGGCGTCGACGAGCCGTTTCGCATGTTTACGTCGCGCTCTGAGCACCGGCTGAAATTGCGTGAAGGCAATGCGGCGTTTCGGTTGAGCGGGCACGGGTTTCGAGTGGGGTTGCTCGACGGGCCACGGTGGAATCAAGTCGTGCGTGAGCGCGAGAGCGTGTCGGCCGAGGTTGCGCGGCTGGCGAATGTCGGCCTGCTGTCGAAGCTCAAGCGGCCCGAGGTGACTTACGCCGCGCTTGCTGGTGAAGACGCCGAGCGCCCGGTGCTCCCGGTGGCGGTGACTGACGAAGTCGAAACCGAGGTGAAGTACGCCGGGTACATTGCCCAGGCCGAAGAAATGGCCAGCCGTCACGCTGACGCGCATGAGCACTGGTCGATTCCCCACGATATCGTCTGGTCTTCAGTGCGCGGCCTGTCGGCAGAAGTTCAAGAGCGGCTGCAAAAGTCGAAGCCGAGCACCGTGGCTCAAGCCAAGCGCTTGCCGGGCATGACTCCCGCGGCGGTGAGCCTGCTGTTGATACACCTCAAGCGCACTGTGATTGAAAAGGTTTAGCTGTGGTCCAGGTGAGACATTTTTGCTGCAGGGAGTCATTGGGCCTGTGGAAAAGGTGTTCAAAAACCAGCGAAAAGGTCATTCGGGCCTCTTCTGGGCTACTTACCTCTCCTGCGAAAAGAGACGTCTGTGGATAACGCAGCCGCAACAACGCTGTTGCAAGAGGGCTTGAGGCGTCTGTGTGTCGAAATGCCACAAGAAGTGGCTCTGGCGCAGGTGGTGTTTGCTCAAGAATTGTTGCGGTGGAACGCGAAGGTGAATTTGACCGCCATTGTTCAGCTTGAGGCGGTGGTTGAAAAGCACCTCATTGATTCACTCACGGTGGTGCCGTGGCTTGCGGGCAACGAGGTGGTGCTCGACCTTGGGGCGGGAGCGGGCCTGCCCGGCATTCCCTTGGCGTTGGCGGTGCCTGGCCTGCAGGTGACGTTGGTTGACGCGGTGGCGAAGAAGGTGGGGTTCATCAAGCACGCGGCTGCGATGCTGGGGTTGGCCTCGCGCGTAAAGGCGGTGCATGCCCGCGCCGAGGGAAAGCCCGAGAGCGAAAAGTTGCCCCGCGCTGACCTGGTGGTGAGCCGCGCCTTGATGGACGTGGGCCCGTGGCTCGCGCTGGCCGCCGCGTATGTGCGCCCGGGAGGAAGCGTGGTGGCGATGATGGGTAAGGGTGTGGGGCTCGAGGGGCAGCTCGCTGAGCTGGGTGCGGAGAACGGCTTTGCGGTGCAAGACGTGAAGCATCTCGCCCTGCCCTTTTCGGGTGACCCCCGCACGCTCGTTCGGTTCATGCGCCGAAAGTAACCTCTGACGTGCCGTGTGGGTAGGTTCAAGAGCGCCGGCATGTTTCACGTGGAACATTTCGCCAGACAGCGCTGAAGGGTGAATGCGGCCTTGAGCCTTTTGTTCCACGTGAAACAAAAGGCGCGAGCGGTCGATCGTGTCGGGCAGCGAGAGGTAGCTCAAAAACAAACTTGCCCTGACCACGCTTCTCGGGTCTCTTGGGTCGCCATGGGTCGAATCATTTGTGTTTCCAATCAGAAAGGTGGGGTGGGCAAAACCACCACCGCCATCAACTTGGCTGCCAGCTTGGCCGCGGCCGAACGCCGAACCTTGTTGATTGACATGGACCCGCAGGGCAATGCCGGCAGTGGCTTGGGGCTGGAGCGGCACACGCTGAAGGGTGACATGTATGACGTCTTGATTGAGCGGCGCAGCCTCAAAGACTTCATTCACCCTACCCAGCTGCGTTTTCTTGAAGTGGTGCCGGCCAGCGCCGACCTGACCGGGGCCGAAGTCGAGCTGGTCAGTGTCGACCGCCGCGAATACCGGCTCAAAGAGGCGCTCAGTCAGGTAGCCCGTAAGTACGACTACGTGCTCATTGACTGCCCACCGTCATTGGGCTTGCTCACCATCAATGCTTTGACGGCCGCTGACGCGGTGCTGGTGCCGCTGCAGTGCGAGTATTACGCGATGGAAGGCCTGGCCCAGCTGCTGTCGAACATCGAGCGGGTGAAGAAGAGCCTGAACCCCCGGCTTGAGCTCGAAGGCATATTGCTCACCATGTTTGAGCCCCGCGCCAACATTGCGCACCAGGTGGCTGACGAAGTGCGCCGCGAATTTCCCGAGCTGGTCTTCAACACCGTCGTGCCACGCAATGTGCGCCTCGCCGAGAGCCCCAGCTTCGGTAAGCCGATATTGCTCTATGACATCAAGTCGAAAGGCTGCGAAGCGTATCTCGGGCTGGCGCAAGAGGTGATGAAGCGCGAGCGGCAAAGGGGCGCATCACGCAAGCGGGTGGTGGCTTAAGCGAGCGGCCATGCGAAAAAAACCAAACAGTCTTCTGTTGTTTGTTCGGTAAATCAAAAAAACACTTTGTCGATTGAGTGGTGAGCCATGGCCGGAATTTTGAAAGTCGTACCTCAGGCTGAACGCAAGCGTGCCCTGGGTCGTGGGTTGGGAGCCCTGATTGCCGAGGCCCGTCATGCGCCGGTTGAAGTCGAAGCGGGCGCGGGTACCACCCTGCTCGCGATTGACGACATCAAGGCTGACAGCCATCAGCCGCGTCGAGACTTTGACGACGACGCGCTCGATGAGTTGGCCCAGTCGCTCAAGCATCAAGGTGTGTTGCAGCCGGTGTTGGTGCGCAAAGACGGCAAGCACTACCGCCTCATCGCGGGTGAGCGGCGATGGCGGGCAGCCGCGCGAGCCGGGTTGAAAGAAATTCCCGCGTTGGTGCGCGAAGCCACCGAGACCGAAGCGTTCGAGCTGGCGCTGGTCGAGAACCTGCAACGGCAAGACTTGAGCCCGCTGGAAGAAGCCGAAGGTTACCGCCGTTTGATGGAAGAGCGCCGGTGGACCCAAGAGCAAGTGGCGAGCCGGGTTGGCAAAGAGCGCTCGTCGGTCGCCAATGCGCTGCGTTTGCTCGGCCTGCCTGACGAAGTGAAGCGGCTGCTCGCTGAAGGTGCGCTTGACATGGGCCACTGCCGTGCGTTGCTCGGGGTGACCAAGCCCAGCGAGATGGTGGTGCTCGCCAAAGCGGCGGTGAAAGAAAAATGGTCAGTGCGTGAAATCGAAGCGCAGGTGAAAGACGCGCGGCCTTTGGCGAAGGCGGGCAAGAAAAGCGCGCCACGAACGAGCCCTGAAGCGCGCCGCCTGATAGAAGACCTGCAGCGAAAACTCGGCACGCGGGTGCACTTGAAAGAGAAGGGTGCAGGAAAAGGAGTCCTGGGAATCGAATTCTTCAGTTATGAGGACCTAGACCGCATCGTGGCGCTGATTCGGCGCTGATGCTTTTTTTGAGGACGCAGCATGGCTTTGTTCAGCGAAAAACGAGACGCGTCGGGACAGTTGGCTTCGAAGGAGGAAGTTGTGTCAACCAAAGTTGGAGACGTGCACACCATTCTTGGCCCTGGGAGTGAGTTCGAAGGCAAGCTGACCTTCGAAGGTGAAGTTCGCATCGACGGCAAGTTCAGTGGCCAAATTGCCACCAAAGACAAGCTGGTGGTGGGCGAGCGCGCCAAGGTGATGGCCGAAATCAGCGCCGGTACGGCGGTGGTGAACGGAACGGTAGAAGGCAACATCAAGGCTTCGAGCGTAGTCGAGCTCTCGGCTACGGCGCGGGTGAAGGGCTCGATTGAAGCGCCTTCGCTGCAAATGGCGCGCGGCGCGGTGTTTGACGGCAACTGCAAGATGGAGAACTTGGGTGGCAAGGCCCAGGTGCAGCCTCCCGGTTTGCCGATCGCCATCGCGAAGTGATTCGCTTGTTGCGCCTCGGCGCGTGCGCCTGCGTGGTGGGCGCGCTGAGCGGTTGCCATGATGAAAGTGACAAACCTTCGCCCTCGGCGGGCTTGAAGGTTGCTTTGCCCAAGGGTTGGGTGGCGAAAGAGGCGGGGCAGAACATGCTCCTCGCCGGCCCTCCTGATCATGGTGTGTTGCGTTTGGAAAAGCAGAGCGGCGGGGCGGTGCCTACGGTCGCCGCGGTCGACGCGATTTTCAGCGAACAGAAAGTCATAATCACTAAGAAAGAGTCGAGTAGTGACTTTCTTGGTTATCAGTACTCCATGCCGGTGGCTGAGGGTGGGACGCAAACGGCAATGTTGGGTTTTCGCCACGTCGGCAGCAGCGTCTTTCGTTGTGCTTCGACTCCCGCGGCGACGACCGTAGAGGTGGACCAGGCTTTCGAGGCCTGCCGCACGATGGAGTAGGGCGTCACGTGATGAATGCACTCGAGCATTTGGAAAAGCATCTGGGGCTTGTTGAGCGCGGCTGGAAGTTTGAATCTCCGGCCGGCCTGCAGGTGTGTCTGTTTCGAAATCAGCCTCAACCGGGCCTCGTTACGCTGGCGACGCTCGGTTTGAGCAACCATGTCTTGGCAATGAGCAACGGTCGAACGGTGCGCCAAGAACTGTTGTTCGGGTTACCTGCTGATGGTCAACTGAACCGCTTTGCGCCGTTGTTGGCGCACGTTGCCGACTGCATTCTGCGCGAGCACCGAGCGCTGCTTCGTGGCGAAGTGTTTCCTGTTGGAGAGAAGCTGTCGCCCCAGGCGACATCGCAAGACCTCTATGTGTCGATGCCCGTCGCGTTTCCTGATGATTTGGCCGAGCTCAGCGATTCGACGCCAGCGACTGTATTCGTTTGGTTGATGCCCTTGATGCCGAAGGAAGCAGCCTTCGTTCGTGACGTGGGGTGGAACAAATTAGAGAGTCGCCTTGAAGCGGCCGATGTTGATGTGTTTGACCTGCAGAGAGAAAGCGTTGTTTAAGCAATCTGTCGGCGAAGTGTGCCGCACGATGGAGTAGGGCAAAGATCGTATTGAGCGTCGCGTGTGAAGTGGCGTCTAACCGAACGCATGATTCATCGATTGATTCTCGTCGTGCCGTTTGCCTGTCTTTGCGCCGCGTGTCTTGTGCGTACGGGCACTGCTATTCAGGGTGCTGGTGAATCAGTCGAAGTGTCGTTGCCGGCGATTGATTGTTCGGCCCCCATTCCTGGCAGTGAGTTGATTGAGGAAGGCTCGCTCACGCTGTTCGGCGAAATTCATGGCACAGCGCAGATGCCCGCCTTCATCGGAGACTTGGCTTGCCTGTTGGTGCAGCGTGGTGCCGTCACGGTGGCTCTCGAAATGCCCACTCAGGAGCAGGTGGCGGTCGACGCCTATCTGGCCTCGGCGGGCACTCCGGCTGATGTCGAGACGCTTCTGAAAGGCAGCTTCTGGCAGCGCCCGATGGACCAACAAGACGGCCGCAGCAGCCTGGCGATGGCTGGCCTACTGGAAAAACTACGCGTGCTCCATGCCTCAGGCGCGGACCTCAAGGTGCTGGCTTTCGACGCGTACGCTCCACCCAAACCGCGCGATGAGTCGATGGCAAACAACATTGAGCAGGCCATTCGTGCCGATGCAGCGCGTACTTACGTGGTGTACTCGGGCAACGTTCATGCCCGAACCATTCTCGGCGCTCCGTGGAACAGCGCTTACATGCCGCTTGGAAAATACCTGCTCGACACTTTTCACAGCGTGCGCTCCTTCAACGTGGCTTACCAATCAGGCACAGCATGGATTTGCGTCGATGTCGGTTGTGGCATCACCCCCATGACAGGCGCCGACGCTTCTGCGGAACGGCGGCTCGAGTTGCTTACTGCGCCACAAACGGGAGGCTTCGCTGGCCTGTACCACGTCGGCCCTATCGTGGCGTCTCCTCCGGCGGCCGGGTCTTACTGAACAGCTTCGGGCTTAAGCCACAGCGGCGCGCGCCAGCCGCAAGTCGATGGTTGCCGCAACGTCGAAGCACCCAGCGGCGTTCTGACATGTCGAACAGCGCGGCGTTGGTAATCAAGAACCAAGCGGCAGTTAATGCAGGTGCGAAATGGCAAGGGTGTGCTTGCCAGCGCTGCGAAATAGGCCTCGCGTGGTGCCGCACGGAGCTCGAACCGTTGACGAGCGTGCAAGCGGGTTCACGAGGTGCCGCTGGGACGTCGCCTGGCCACGCCCGAGCGGGAGATGGCGATGCTTAAGAAGCTGGTGGGGTGAGCGCGAGTCTCCTTCATGCCCACGGCCCGCTTGGCGGCCAGCGTTGCTCGAAGCTTTCGCCCCCTGCGCAGGCGCGTGCGATCGGTAGCAGGAACTGGGTGAGGAACGGCACGACCTCGGCGAGCGTCTCCGGGCACTCGGTATTCGGAAGCTTCTTTCGAAATGCGGCCCACTGCGCCAAGGTCGATGACTGTTCGGTGAACTCTGGCGTGAAGGCGATCGGCTCGACGTCGATGGCGGTCTCGTGGTTGGCGAAGGTGGCGGCAATGGCCTTCGCGAGCACCCGGCCGTCGAAGGCGAATTGCCTCGCGAGCAGCCACACGTCGTAGAAGTCCTTCATGCGGCTGTTCAGCGTGCGCAGGTAGACCATCGCTTGAAACTTCTCGGCGATCACAGTTTCGCGCGGGTAGCCCGAGAGCGCGGGTGCGGGGAAGTCGAGCAGCGCCGGGTACGAGATGTCCTGCGCGCCTGGCGTCACGACGTCACCGAACCCAACATCGATCTGCATCGTAACGCGCGCTTTGCCGAGCAGGCCAACGAAGCGCACGCGCACGCCCTCGTAGTCCGCGTCTGCCTTGATGCCTTTGACGCTCTCTTGAATTGACCCAGGAGCGCTCTCCAAAACCGACCCACCCCACGTGAGAGCCGAGCACGGCCTTGCTTCGCTCGCTGCGGCGACGCGCGCGAAGCGCGCGTGAGCCGCACGCC